>JBAVJG010000483.1:0-2354 GCA_049687655.1 Anaerolineales bacterium
GGGTTGCAAAATGCCTCGCTCAACAAACGCCTGACGAACCTGATTAGCTACGCCAGGATTGTAGAGGGCCCCAGCCGCATCTACGGTAGCATGAGCCGCGGCAGGCATGGATGTATCCGGCGCGAGGGAGAATTGCGCCTGGAGAATGATCGTATCTGCTACAGTATGGCCAAGCGCATTCCGAATATCCCACAGGGCACGCGACCAGATCTGGCCGTCATGATGGACACGTCCGTTCAGGTCATCGGGATAATGCAGATCTTGATCCACGCGGCGCAGGCAGTGCGGTGTTGTGGATGTGTATGAAATGGAGTCCCAATCGGCCACGCAGGCGGGATCAGATGTGGGAGCAATCACATCGCTGACGGTGACCGCAAAATAGTCGCCGAAGCCTTCGCCGATCGAGCCGGCTTCCACAGAAATGCCAAAACCGAAGGGGACCACTTGCGAATCTTGAATCGCGTGTCCGTATTCATGCAGGATCACTTCAGCATCCTCTGCATCGTCCACACCGCCCTTGCCAAAGCGCAATACATCATGCTTGTCCCACGAATATGAATTGTCAATACCCCACTGGTTGATGCGAATATCCTGTGATTCCATGTTAATGGGTGCATAGGTTGTGCCAAATCCCAGGCTTTGGATGTACTTCTGCGCTTCGGTAACCCAGTAATAGGCCATGACCTGCTCAAAGCGGTCGTCATCACGAGTATAGATGAACGTGTTTGTAGAAGAGAAAGCTGGTTTGCCGGTTTCGCTGCGTATATTAGCCCAGTCGCCACTTAAGAAACCACTGCCATCCAGGTTCGTGAGCATAACAACATGGTACGCAGGCTGCAGTTCAGGATAGTCCCCATCCTTTTGGTCGGTGAGGGTTTGATCGCCCAGATCGGCTACCGGATTAGGCAAGAATACCTGCCCTGTGCCTGTGGATGTGCCAGGACCCTCCTTCTTAGCCAGGGCTCCGCTGGTAAACAATGTGAGTAGCAGAAAGACAATAACACCTGCTCTTACAAAACGAGTTTTCATCGTACGCCTCCTTTGGGAATTGGACTACATTTGTCAGTATATGACTTTATGATAGTCAATACAACACTCCAGAGTACTACTTTTTTAAAGCAAAAGTGACTGTCATCTAAGAAGTGACAGTCACTTCAAGCTCAGGTTAAGCGTTTCAGCGTGCGATACTTGATGCGCTGCGGGACATCCGCGGACTTGCCGTAGCGTTCCTTGTAATCGGCTTCATAGTCGGACCAGTTGCCCAGGAGCAGGCGCGCCTGGCTGTCGCCTTCGAAGGCCAGGATATGGGTGCAGATGCGGTCGAGGAACCAGCGGTCGTGACTGACGACTACTGCGCAGCCCGCAAAATTCTCCAGCGCTTCTTCCAGCGCCCGCAGCGTGTTGACGTCCAAGTCGTTGGTCGGCTCGTCAAGCAGGATCACGTTGGCGCCCTCGGTCAGGGTCTTGGCCAGGTGGACGCGGTTGCGCTCGCCGCCTGACAGCACACCGACCTTCTTCTGCTGATCAGACCCGGCGAAGTTGAAGGACGAGCAATAGGCGCGCGCGTTGATTTTTCGATTGCCAAGCTCCAGCATTTCCGCGCCCTGTGAAATTTCCTCGTAGACGGTTTTCTCCGGGTCGAGCGTGCGGGACTGGTCGGCGTAGGCCCATTTGACGGTTTCGCCGATGCGGATCGAACCCCCGTCAGGCTGCTCCTGTCCAACGATCATTTTCAGCAGAGTGGTTTTCCCCGCGCCGTTGGGACCCACGATCCCGACGATGGAGCCGGGGGGTACGGTAGCAGAAAAATCGTCAAGGATGAGGCGCTCACCATAAGCTTTGGTGATTTTATCCAGTTCGATGACCACGTCTCCCAAACGCGGACCGGGCGGGATGTAGATTTCCTGGTCGCCACGATACTGCTCAAATTCCTGCGAGAGCAGCTTGTCATAGGCGTTGACGCGTGCCTGCCCCTTGGATTGACGCGCCTTGGGCGACATGCGGATCCATTCCAGTTCGCGCATGAGCGTCTTCTGGCGCTTGGACTCGGACTTCTCTTCCTGGCGCAGTTGCTCTTCCTTTTGCTCCAGCCAGGACGAGTAGTTGCCCCTCCAGGGGATGCCGTAGCCGCGGTCGAGTTCGAGTATCCAGCCGGCGACGTTGTCGAGGAAGTAGCGGTCGTGGGTGACGGCGATGACGGTGCCCTTGTATTCCTGCAGGTGGTGTTCCAGCCAGGCCACGGACTCGGCGTCCAGGTGGTTGGTGGGCTCGTCGAGCAGCAGGATGTCGGGTTCGGTCAGCAGCAGTCGGGTGAGCGCGACGCGGCGCCGCTCGCCGCCGGAAAGCACCTTGAC
>JBAVJG010000484.1:0-2338 GCA_049687655.1 Anaerolineales bacterium
GATTTGAACATAAGAGAGACTCCTTCTACATCCAATAGTGAGATACAACTTGGAATGATACTCGTTTCACACTCTTCAGTCCGCGTAGAAACCATACTTTGGAAGCTGCGAGGGTACTACGCGACGCATGCGCTCGCTGGCGGGGTTGACGAGATAGGCGCCTCCGTTGCGGTGCAGCAGAGGGAAGCGTTTTCTTTTTGAGGCGTAATGAGCGCGCAGCCGTTCGGAGTGATAGGTGTAGTTATCGAAAACATCGTCGAAGAGGGCCAGTAGATGATCAAATGTCTGTAAAAAGGTAGCGCGGTATTCGTCCGTGACCTGTGAAAGATTGCTGATGACCCAGCAAACGGACTCGAATTCCCACTCGACAGCAAGACCCAGGATGCGACTATCAGAACTGATGTAAGGAAAGAAAGGGAAAGCGCGGCAACTTAATACGCGGTTCGGGCGTTGACAAAGGCTTGGGCCGAGGCAGGCGAGCGGAATCATGCCGGAAGGTAAATTCTTGTCTGTGACGGGGCCGGCAGGTTCGGGGTCAGGTGCAGAGGCGCACTCATCCCCTCGATAGCGATGCCAGAGATCGGTGGTCCCGCTCAGATAGTCCCATTCGCTGGTATAGGCTGCCGGAACGGCATGACAGATATCGCAGCAAAAGGGTTTGCCGGACGGGTTGTGCGGGGCGCATTTTTTCCCGCAGTCGAGCGCGGCGATGGGAGCGTCGAAGCTATCGTAGAGAGCGCGGACATCTTCCGCGGACAGGTCTGCAGGGGTACGCAGGATGCGGTGGGGCATAAGGGGATTATAGCGCGGATGGCATCTAGTTAGGACGGGAATGAACATAGACGTCTGCTTTTCTACGCTTTGTAACGGTCCTCTCAGGGCAATGTCTAGCCGACCTGCCAGGGAGCTAATGTTTTTATTTGCAAATGTATTGCACAACTATTTATTATAAATTGATTAAAAATCTTTGCAAAATATTGACAAAAAATTGAAAATGGGTATAATGGATACCTATTGATAGACAAACCCTAACCCCCTGGAGTGTGAAATGAAAAAGTTCAATGTAATATCTTTCCTGTCCGTTTTGCTGGTGACCGTCTTTGCCCTGGGTGCCTTTGCTCCCGCGGCCCAGGCAGCCCCTAAAGGCGACACGATCGTTGACGTAGCCCTGGCTGCTAACGCCCAATCAGGCGAGTTCTCGATCCTGATTCAAGCCTTGCTGGCTGCAGACCCGGCTGTGATCAACACCTTGAGCGGCAATGGCCAGTTCACCGTCTTCGCCCCCACCGATGCCGCTTTTGTCTCTTTACTGGGTGAGCTCGGCCTGACCGCCGACCAATTGTTGAGCAACCAGGATTTGGTGACACAGGTCTTGCTCTATCACGTGGCACGCGGCAACCGTAATTCAAACGCTGTGCTCGGCAGCTCCCGCATCCGCACGATGGAGCGCGGCTTCCTGTTCCAGAGCGGCGGCACGCTGACCGATGAGAACGGCCGCAGCGCCAACATCATCGCCACCGACATCCAGGCCGCCAACGGTGTCATCCACGTGATCGACCGGGTGGTGCTGCCCAAATAACTGATCCGGGCTCTTAAACAATTCCAAACCACCTCTCGCCTTGCAAGTTGAGGGGTGGTTTGCTTTTATTGCTGTTCTGCATGTCGTCCTCCAGTCTCACAACCGGCCTGCGTTTGATTTGGTATTGGTAAGAGTGCATTTTTCGACCTCGTCCAAAAAATGTAAACACAAGGAGACAAACATGAGCGTAACAAGTGAAAGAATTAATTGGAACCAGAAAATCATCGATGAATTCCGCGCCAATGACGGGGTAGTTGGCGGACACTTTGAGGGCAAAACCTTGCTGCTATTACACACCACCGGAGCGAAGAGCGGAAAAGAACGCGTCAACCCGGTCGCTTACGTCCGGGACGGCGAGCGATATATTGTGATCGCCTCCAAAGGCGGCGCGCCTGACAATCCCGACTGGTACTATAACATCCTGGCCCACCCGCGCCTGACGGTGGAAGTGGAAACGGAAACCTTCGATGTTGAAGCAAAGGTCACGGAGGAACCCGAACGGACGCGCCTGTACAACAAAATGGTCGAGATGATGCCCGGTTTTGATGACTATCGCCGCAAGACAGATCGCGAGATCCCGGTGATTAAGTTGACGCCTGTGGAGTAAAATCTATGGCTTCTAAAATAGCTCTCTTGTATAAGTGCTCTCGTCGCCGTATCCTAATTCGGGGCGCTTTCCCTGACGGCGAGGAGCCGCCTAGAGCAAACTAAGTGTTTGACTTTTGCAAGAAATCTAACAAAAAACGGTCTCGTGAGGTT
>JBAVJG010000485.1:0-2545 GCA_049687655.1 Anaerolineales bacterium
AAGAGGTAAACGCTGTCATCTACGATCATGATATACACACCCGCAGCGCGAATTGCGCCTTCACGCGTGTGATGGATGCGCAGCGCTGGACGGATGACATCAGGATATTCATAGGTCAGACCAGACACGAAGGCATCCGCATCGCCCATCTTGACCATCATCGGTCCGAAGATGTTAACATCACGTACACGTTTGCGAGCAATATTATAAGTAACGCCCTTGCGTTCCCGCAACTCGTGATAGGCCTGAGCATATTGTTCGTGTTTATCAAATTCAAGCGGATTGACAATCTCCGGATTACAATTCAAGCCAAGCTCTTCGATAGTGCTCTTGATGACATTTGGTCGGCCAAGCAAAATCGGGATGCCAATCTTTTCGTCTGTGATCTGAGCGGCAGCGCGGATGACTTTGGGTTCCTCGCCTTCGGCAAAGACAACGCGTTTCTTGCCGCCAGACATACGAGCCTGGTTCTGGAAGAAGTAACGCACCTGCTCGCCCTTGCCCTGACGGTATGCCAGCTGCTCCCGGTATTCGTTTATATCGATCTTCTTACGAGCAGCACCTGTTTCCATGGCCATGCCGGCAACGGCCGGGGCTTCCCAGAGCAATACGCGCGGGTCAAGCGGGGTTGGGATGATGTAATCGCGACCAAATTTCAGGCTTTCCATACCATACGCGCGCAGAACGGAATCGGGAACGTCTTCCTTGGCCAATGCAGCCAATGCCTGAGAAGCAGCCAATTTCATATCCTCATTGATCGCTCTGGCGCGTACATCCAGCGCCCCGCGGAAAATGAACGGGAAACCGAGCACGTTGTTGACCTGGTTGGGATAATCCGAACGCCCGGTGGCGATGATGATATCCTTGCGCGCTTCATGCGCCAGCTCCGGTTTGATCTCCGGATCGGGGTTTGCCATGGCAAAGATGATCGGGCTTTCGGCCATGCTCTTGACCATCTCAGGTGTCAGTACATTGGCAATCGACAGACCGTAGAACACATCCGCACCACGGACGGCATCCGATAGCGTGCGCGCATCTGTATCTATGATAAAGCGTTCCTTGTATTTGTTCATGCCTTCTGTACGGCCTTTGTAGACCACACCACGACTGTCACACAGCATGATATTTTCGCGCTTCACACCCCAACGGATAGCCAATTCCGCGCAGGAAATCGCTGACGCGCCCGCGCCAGAAATCACCAGACGAACTTCACTATGCTTCTTACCAACAATTTCTAACGAATTCGCCAGGGCTGCTGAGGAAATAATGGCTGTGCCATGCTGGTCATCATGAAAGACCGGGATATCCAGCATCTTCTTGAGTTCTTCTTCGATGTAGAAACACTCCGGAGCTTTGATATCTTCCAGGTTGATACCGCCAAAAGTGGGAGAGATAGCAGCCACAACCTTGATGATTTCATCGGGGTCATGGCTATTGAGTTCGATATCGAAAACATCGATATCTGCAAACTTCTTGAACAAGACCGCTTTACCTTCCATCACTGGCTTGGAGGCCAACGCTCCCCGATCACCTAAACCCAAAATGGCAGTGCCATTGCTGACCACCGCCACAAGGTTGCCTTTAGATGTATACTCGTAAGCCAGTTCTGCATCTTTCTCGATTTCCAAAACCGGGACGGCTACACCGGGTGAATACGCCAGACTTAAATCACGTTGAGTATCCATCGGTTTGGTAGGTACGATTGCCACCTTACCAGGTTTTCCATTTAAACGATGATATTCAAGCGCATCTTCGCGAGTAAATGTTGCCATGAGACCTCCATATTCATTCCAGATTGAGTGAGTGCCGCAATTGGACGAAAAAGCAGAGCGACGTGGAGTGTGACCCTTTCCAATTTGGAAAGACTCTACATCCCTTGAAAGCTTAGCACGGTACAGTCAATTATTGCATGAGTTATTTAAACTTGTTAGTTCCATTTGTCACTTTTTAATCCGTTTCCTGCTCTCTGCTTATAGTTACACATAACACTGTAAATAGTTTTGCACAAAAAGATGAATTTACACAAATTTCATGTATAATACTCATAATTAACTAATCAACTTCTGCCGTGTACTTGAGCGGCCTCTGGTTTGCTAACGGAACTCTGGAAATTGTTGTACGATCATCCTGGTGACAGGAGATATTGGAAGTCATTTGCTCTGGCATTAAATTAATGTAAGACAGGCAATTGGAAATCCGACTTCTACAAGCGACATAACTTTTGTCGTGACATAAAGCGTCACGTTGCTTAATCTACCTGTACTGCCCCGCATCAATCTGGACCCGGGGCTTGCATGCAAAACCCAGACTCTTTCCGCAGCCGAGGCCACTCAGCGCCTTTCGGCTGCGTTCATTTTAATCCCCTCTCCTTACAGAGAGGGGCAAGCTAAGGAGCATGAGAAAAGTTACAGCGTTACAGGTCCAGAAAAGGAATCCGAACCGGGTCAATGTTCACCTCGATGGAGAATACGCGTTCGGACTGGCTCGCATCCTAGCCGCCTGGTTACAAGTTGGGCAAACGCTCGACGAGGACAAGATCGCTGAA
>JBAVJG010000486.1:0-2659 GCA_049687655.1 Anaerolineales bacterium
GGGATGCCCTGTTGGCGATCATCAATGACATCCTGGATTTCAGCAAGATCGAAGCCGGGAAGATGGAACTGGAAGAGCAGCCATTCGATCTGCGGGAATGCGTCGAATCAGCGCTGGACCTGGTAGCCGGGAATGCAGTCAAAAAGGGACTCGACCTCGCCTATATCTTCGAGGACGATGTGCCGATCGGGATTTATGGTGATGTCACCCGGCTGCGGCAGATCCTGCTCAACCTGCTCAGCAATGCGGTTAAGTTCACACAGAAGGGTGAGGTTGTTTTAACGGTGGCAGGTTCGAAGTCGAGAGAGAACGAACTGCTTTTCAAAGTCCGCGATACGGGTATAGGTATCCCTAAAGATCGGATTGGACGGCTGTTCGAGTCCTTCAGTCAAGTTGATTCTTCGACCACACGCAAGTTTGGTGGTACGGGACTGGGTCTTGCTATCAGCAAACGTCTGGCTGAGCTGATGGGGGGAACCATGAAGGCTGAATCGGATGGGAGGGGGAGAGGTGCAACTTTCTCGTTTAACATCCAGGCAAAACCGGCCAAAGTAATCAAGCGTAAGCGTCAGCAGAACATGCTTGGTGTCCAACCATCTCTGGAAGGCAAACGCGTGCTGGTAGTGGACGATAACAAAACCAACCGCCGCATTCTGAAATTACAAACGAAAAAATGGGGTATGCTGCCGCGCGCAACCAAATCACCCCGGCAGGCCTTGCGCTGGCTCAAGGGTGGCGAGGAATTCGATTTAGCTATCCTGGATTTACAAATGCCCAAGATGGACGGGGTTATGCTGACGCGTGAACTGCGCAAATTGAAGGGGTTGGAAGATTTACCCATCGTCCTGCTGACATCGCTTGGTCGCCGGGAGGTGGATGCAGACGATCTCGATTTTGCAGCCCATCTGACCAAGCCGCTCAAGCCCTCGGCTCTGTTCGACGCCCTGATTGGCATCTTTGCCCAGCAGAAAGTTAAGCCGCCCAAAGCGGAACCCGCCAAGCCCCGGCTCGATCCGGAGATGGCCAAGAAGCATCCGTTGCGGATACTTGTGGCTGAAGATAACCAGGTCAATCAAAAACTGGCTTTACGGCTTTTGGAGCAGATGGGATATCGTGCGGATATCGCTTCGAACGGTTTGGAGGCTGTTGAATCTGTCAAGCGTCAACCCTATGATGTCATTTTAATGGATGTACAAATGCCTGAAATGGATGGCCTGGATGCCACACGTACTATCCGCAAACAGGATATTCGGCAGCCATATATCGTTGCCATGACAGCCAATGCCATGCAAGGCGACCGTGAGATGTGCCTGGCGGCAGGGATGGAGTTCTACATCACCAAGCCCATCCGCGTGCCAGAGTTGGTTGCTGCACTGAAACTTGCAAAGAAAAAAGAGAGATAAGTATGACGGAAATAATCGATCGTTCTGTGTTGACAGCGTTGTCTGACTCTGTGGGTGAGGATTTTGTGGGGGAATTGATCGATACCTTTCTGGAGGAAGCCCCGGGTATGTTCCTTGAAATGCAGCAGGCCCTAGCTGCTGGTGATGTGGACAGTTTCAGACGCGCGGCGCATTCGTTGAAGTCAAACGCTAATACATTCGGTGCAACGGAACTGGCTGAGCAAGCAAAAGAGCTGGAATATATGGTCCGTGAAAATGATCTGGACATCGGAGACAGGTTGAAATCTCTTGATGCAACGTATGAGAATGCTGCCGAAGAATTAAGGTTGCTTAAATGATTATTTCAAAGGAATCAATTTATGGCTAACGCGAACGAACCCGGACATCTTTTGGTGGTGGATGACAACAAAGTCAATCGAATTTTGCTGGCGCGCAGCCTGGAGCAACAAGGACATGTTGTTGATACGGCTGAGAATGGCAAGGCCGGGTTGGAGAAGCTTCATGCCAATCCTTATGATCTTGTATTGCTGGATATTGAGATGCCAGAGATGGATGGATTTCAGGTGCTAGAGGCCTGCCTGAACGACACCGAATTGCGGAATATACCTATTATTATGACCTCCTCTTTAGATGAATTGGATAGCGTAGTCAAGTGTATTGAGTTGGGCGCAGAAGATTACTTGAATAAACCCGTCAACCCCGTGTTGCTAAAGGCGCGCATCAACGCCAGCCTGGAGAAAAAACGTCTTCGGGATGAGCAGCGTAAGCTGTTCCGCACCTTTGCCACCGAGGAAGTGGCGGAACAGTTGTTACGGGATGGTTTTTCACTGGGAGGCAAACATGTTGTCGCTTCTGTTTTATTTGCTGATATTCGCTCTTATACAACTTATTCCGAAAACGAAGATCCCGCCGAAATTATCGAGCTGCTTAATGATTATTTTGCACTGATGTTCGATGCCATTATAGGTCAGCATGGGATTGTGAATCAGATAGAGGGAGATGGGTTGATGGCGATCTTTGGCGCGCCTGTTTACCATGAAAGCCATCGCGAATATAGCGTGCGCGCCGCGCTGGAAATGCTTGAACTGCTCGCTGGATTCAATGAACAACAAGCCGCGCAAAATAAAGCCCAGATCGATATCGGCATTGGTATTGCCACAGGGAGAATGATCGCCGGTTATACCGGCACGCAACATCGCGCCACCTACACATGCATTGGGGATACGGTCAATTTAGCGGCACGCATTGAAGAATAC
>JBAVJG010000487.1:0-1907 GCA_049687655.1 Anaerolineales bacterium
CAGATTCCAGAGTGTCGGGTTGTGGAATTGACAGGTGGAATTTTATTCTAGGCCAAAAAGCCTGGGAAGGAGGTAGAAATGCGTTCCTGGTGGATCGAACATCGAGGCAAAAAAATCTTCTTTCACGATTTTTCGGGCTTGATGTACGATGCAGTGGCATTAAAGGAGAAATTGACAGCAGTGCAGGCAGATATGCTCCAGCATCTAAATAATTCCCTGTTGGTCTTATCAGATTTTCGGGATACGAACATAACCAGTGAGATAATGCCTATTTTGAATGCCTCCTCACCCATGACGAAGGAACACTTTCACAAGGCGGCTGTGAATTCGCCTGGTTTTTCTTTAATGTCTCTCTAATATTCAGTAGGACAGTCGTAGGATAGTCGTAAGTTTGAGTGTCAGGCATATTCGGTTAAAATAGCGCTCTTGCTCGTACCCAACCGAAAGGAGATTTGAGCATGCTAAGAAATAAGCTTGTAATTATGCTGACCCTGCTGGCTGCGCTCGTTTTGAGCGCCTGCGGCGGAGGTGAAGCAGAGCCTACACCGACTTTAAGTATGGAACAGATTGAGACTCAGGCTGTGACGACCTACCAGGCACAGTTGACTCAAACTGCCCTGGCAAACCCGACCTCCACTCCTTCACCGACTTTATCCCCAACCCCGGCGGCTACGTTCGCTGCGCCCACTGCCAGCTCGCCAATAGCGCTGGCCACAACCCCGGTTACAGGAGGCGGACAATCGTCTGCGTGCTATGGGATGTCTTATGTCAACGATGTGACGATCCCGGATGGAACCAAGGTGAACCCCGGCCAGTCATTCACCAAAACCTGGTTGGTTTCGAACACTGGCACCTGCGCCTGGGAAGCGAGCTTCACTTTTAAAGTGGTCAGCGGGGATGCGATGGGCGGCTCGGCTGTGACAATAAATCAGAGAGTAGAATCGGGGCGTCAATACGAGATTTCAGTTCCGCTGGTTGCGCCGACGGACAAAAGCGGTAAGCTCACCGGCTACTGGCAGTTGTCCGATGCCAGCGGCAGCAACTTCGGTGATCAGGTTTACGTTGAAGTCGAGGTTACTGGATCAGCGCCCACCGCCACAACCGGAGCAGCGACCGCGACATCAACATTAACACCTGCAACAGCAATACCCTAGGCATGCTATAATGAAGATGTACAAAAGGAGTTAGCCATGGCTGAAAAGTCCACCCGCGATAAGAAATATGAAAGCCACATCCCGGAAGAGGCGCGCCAGCATTTCCGCGCTGCCCGAGATGAGATGCGCAAAAGCATGGAGCTTTTACTCCCCGAAGGCTTCTTTGAACATCGCAGGGGCGCAAGGCGCGAGATGTTGCTGGCCTGGCGCAGCATGCTGGATGCCGCCATCCAGCGCATGGACGAAAAAGCCTAAATTTTCAATACTTTTCACTGATGCCACGGAGGCGCGGTTTTTTCCCCGATGATCTCCGTGGTTATTTTTTTTCCCTATTGCCCAATATAATCCATAGCAACACTAAGCCGGACGCGCCAAGCAAACCGTTTCCATAGGCGAAATTCCCTGCGTCGACCAGCATCACGCCGCCGATAAGCAGTGAGGCGAATACGATCCCGCCTGTCAACTTGTCTACGGAGCGGGTCAGGGAGCGTACCTCGCGGCTGACTTGGGGTGATTGAACCAATATCCCGCCCCCCTCAGCTTGCGCCAGCACGCGGCTGGTTTGTCCGGGCAAAGCCAACAAGGTTTGCAGCATTTCACCCAATTCGTCCAGCCAGTAATCGATCCCGGATGCGGCCTCCTCTTCCACCAGTTTGCGCGCATAAGGCGCCAATTGTAGCCAGAGATTGAAATCCGGATCCAGGCCGGTACACATGCCAGAAAGGATCGCAACCGTGCGTGCCAGGTAGAGCA
>JBAVJG010000488.1:0-3055 GCA_049687655.1 Anaerolineales bacterium
TCATCGACTTGTTCCTGGACAGTATCAGGTAATGGTGCTATCGAAGCCCATATTCCGTCTCAGGGCGGGAATACCACGATACAGATTATCCCCACGATAGGCATGATGATTCTAAGTATTTGAACGATTCGTTTCTTTTTTTGCATTTGTGATTTCCTTTCCGAGCCGTAACGGCGGCTTCACTTCTGAAGTGTTGTAAACCAGAAGATGATTTATGTTTCCAATAAATTGAACTTCAGTTTTGTAATTGTCTGGCACGTCCGACAAAAGCCAGTACAACCAGCACAAGCGCTGCACCCAGGTAAACCAGCGGATAGCCGTCTGTACTGGCGCCCATGAAGTCCAGTGCGGCAATCTTATTCATCGGCCCTAAATACCACATCGTGACGTACAGTACTTCAAACAGTTTGTTGCCCCGGCTCCAGACACCCGATGCCAGTGCAAAGGACGGGATGAAGAGAGCAGCGGAAATCCACGTAAGTAGACCAGTGCTGTCGCCCGCACTCATCAAGCGCAGCGCAACACCACCGCCCGTCAGCAGGGTGACGAGAAAACCAGCCAGCCAACTGGCGGGCAACTGTCTCCGCAGTGGCGCGGCGGACGAGAAAACCATTTGCTGAGCGTTGTGTCGAATCGCACGGTTGCCCAGTGCAGACCAAATCAGTACCGGCCAGAGCCACGTAAAGGGTAACAGGTATGTGCGCGAGGTCTCGAACGGGTTGGCAAGACCTGCAATAAATAACCCGCCTGCCACGGCATACCACCACCAGGGCTGTCCCTTGATGAGCAGTTTCAATTCGGAAACCAGAACAGGTACAAAGCCGAATTGTCCCGTGGATGCTTTTAGCGGGGTCAATTGAACGGCAGAGTCCGCTTTTTTAATGGGAGCAGGTTCGGGCTTCGTTTTCGAGGCGGTTTTCTTCGTCAACTTTGTAGCTGGCTTGTGACGCGAGGCATCGAAGCGGTCAAAGAAAACGGAGGCGATCAAGGTCAGTGCGATGGCGATGCCAAAGAGCGCCAAACGCATCAGGAGGATGTCAGACGTCCAATGTACGCCGGTCCATTGAAATGTGGAACTGGTAGTGGCGGGGTCGCCAAGTACGAAGCCGCCGTTATATTCAGGGAAGGCGGCTTTTGCGGCGGCACCCATGCTTTGCTGGAACAATCCCAATCCTAAGGGCTCCAGCGCGGGGTTGATGGCACTCAATTTGTCAATGATTGGAAAGAGCATAAAGAACAGAAAGAAATAGAGCACATTTCCGAAGCCGCCGCTCAGGAAACCGATGCTTTCAAAGAGGATCGCAATCGCTGCAACAAGCGCCATGACGGGCATGGTGACGAAAAGGAAGGGCGCCAGCAGGGCCAATAGGTCGAGATGGGTGTTCTCACCGGCCAGGAATTGAATACCGATGCTCGCAATAGCCAGCACAAGGATCATGGCCATCAGCACGAAAAAGTTGCTGGCCCATTTACCGAAAGTATAAAGGAGTCGCGTGAGCGGCGTAGCAGCCATGATCTGCCCCACGCCAGTTTCACGGTCGCGTGCCATCGAGCCTTTGACCAGATAAAACCCGAACCAACCGAGAAAGAAGGAACCGATCAGCGCCATCATGCTGCCGACCCAGGCAGAATTGAATTCCCCGCGGTAGATGTCGAGCCGCAACGCGATGTTGCCAACCGCAACCTGATAGCCAAGGAAGGCGCCCAGCCCCAGCATGATCAGAAAACTGTAACGGCGCACGCGTTCCAAAAAGTCGGCACGAGCCAGGTGATAAACGATGCGAACGGCGCTCATGCGTGATGCTCCCGCCCGATGAAGTACAGGTAAGCGTCTTCAAGATTGGGAGTCACGTTCTGGGCTTGGACCTCGGGCCTGCTCTCGCTGATGACACGCACCTCCACCCCGTCGCTGCGGCGGAGGGTGCCGCTGACGATATGTTGTTGTTTCAAGGCGGGCAGTTCAGCGCTGGGTACACTCCCTTCCCAGACCATACCGTCCAGTTCCTTGAGCAGGTCTTCAGGAGCGGCTTCGCGCAAGAGACTTCCTTTGTTGACCAGCGCGATGCGCGTGGCGGTGGCTTCCACATCCGAGACAATGTGCGTGGACAGGATGACGATGCGTTCACCAGATAGGTCAGAGAGCAGATTGCGGAAACGCACGCGCTCCTCTGGATCGAGACCGACAGTGGGCTCATCCACAATCAGCAATTGTGGATCATTGAGCAATGCCTGGGCAATGCCAACACGCTGCTTCATTCCACCCGAATAACCGCCCAGCGGGCGTTTAGCCACTTCAACCAGATTGACCAGCTGCAGCAACTCATCAATGCGGCAGCGTGCCGAATTGGCGTCCAGACCTTTTATGGCGGCCATGTATTCCAGGAATTCGATCGCATTCAAGTTGGGGTAGATGCCAAAATCCTGGGGCAGATAGCCCAGTACCGCGCGTAACGTATCAGGTGATTTGGCGATGTCTGTGCCATCCCAGGTGATAGTCCCTGCGCTGGGTTTGGTAATGGTGGCCAGCATACGCATGAAAGTGGATTTACCTGCGCCATTAGGCCCTAACAGACCGAGTACACCGGGCTGCACTTCCAAGCTGAAATCCTTCAAGCCCCAGAAGTCGCGCCGGTATTGCTTTCCAAGTTGTGAGATTTTAAGTTCCAAGGAAGACCTCTTTCGATAAATTTTGGGATGATTTAAACGATGTTTTACTTATCATCATCCAGTCCTTTACCTTGCCGCTCGAACGTTGCTCCAATAGCAGCACCGATTGCTATACCGATGCCGACACCGACGGCGATATTGTCGATTGCTATACCGATGGCCGCACCAACTCCTGCTCCGATAGCGATGCCAACAGCGATCTTACTATCTGGCTTCTTGTCTTTCCTGTTGCCATTTGATTCTGAAATCATTTTTAATCACCTTTTCTGAATATTGTTTTTTTCGCAACCCAACAGCTAGCTATTCATCTCCAGCTTTTTGTCAAATCCTTTAATGCCTTTCCACAAAAGCCAGAAGATGAGCAACACTTCCCCAATAAATGTAAAGC
>JBAVJG010000489.1:0-5738 GCA_049687655.1 Anaerolineales bacterium
GTCAGGGCGTTTTCCAAGACAGGCAAAATGTAGGGATATTCGCCGCGCAGATAGATGTAGCCTTTGGTCGCACCAATCGAATGGGCAGCGATGCACATACCTTCGATGGTGCTGTGCGGGTCATCCAGTAGCAGGATACGATCTTTGAAGGTGCCCGGCTCGGACTCGTCCGCGTTGCAGATAACATACTTCTCATCGCCATCTGCGTTGGCCGCACCTTCCCACTTGATAGCAGTCGGGAAGGCAGCGCCACCACGCCCGACCAGGCCTGCCGCTTTGATCTCAGCAATCACCTCTGCAGGATTCATCTTCCTGGCCTTTTTGAGTGCGGCATATTCGCCGTAGGTTTCCAATGTGGTGGTTTCCCCGCCACAATTTTTGGTTAGCAGGCGATCCTGACCATAGACCATCGACAGTGGACGGCTGTTTTCCATAGCCCCATCTCCCACCGTCGACTGTCCTCCGTCTTCGGTCCAAACTGCGGGTGCGTGTTCGCACAGGCCGAGGCAGGGTGCGTGTTCAATCGTGGCAGCAGCATCCGGCGTGGTCTGATGCGGGCGAATCCCGTGTTGGGTGCAGAGATCGTCCAGGACTTTGTCCGCACCTTTGAGCGCGCAGGCAACGTCCGTACAGACTCTGATGACGCGTTTGCCAACCGGCTCATTGTAGAACAGGGCATAGAACTCGATCACACCATGCACGTCCGCCAGCGGAACATTGAGCGTCCTGGCGACTTCGGCAGCCAGCGGCTGCGACAACCATCCATAGTGCTTTTGGGCAGCGTGCAGAGCAGGCAGCAGCCCGGAACGGCCAAGGGATACATAAGGGTTCAGAATTTTGGGTAAAGGGGTTAGATCAATTTCAGACATGAATACTCCGATATACTCCCCAGTATAGGCTGATTTTTCGAGCTTGACAAGTCGGTCGCTCAATCGGGAGCAATTTGTTCAATTAAAGCCTCCCAATTTTTGAAATGTGGCACGCTTGCCTGTGCAAACGCAGCCGATTTGGCAGCGCTGCCCGAAGTCAGCCCGTAGGGATAAACATTCACATTGAGTCCAGCTTTTCTCAAGATTTCGCCTGCCGCCCGGACCGAGCTCACCCCACCGAGCGTATCCTCGACGATGGAGATATGCAGCGATTGAGGCACCTCCGCTAAAGGTCCAGTGAATTGGCCGGTTTCATACCAGTCGCAGGCCGCCTGCAAAGAAGGCCACTCATCCCCTGAGAGCGCGGCGGCGATAGCGGCCAGGGCCTGTACAGGCGAAGGTTTCAGTAAAGTTTCGGGATCGTATCCGCGCTGTTGGCCAAGATATTGCAACTTCCCAAAAGAAATCAGCGGAATATCGGGAAGACCCACCAGATCGAGCGCGATCTCCGCTTCGGGAGCATACCCCAGCGGCGGCGCTTTCACTTCGCGTGGCGGCGCAGAGGGGCGCGCAGTGAAGGCCGTTAAGTGAGTAAAAGTCTTTTGCAGTTTTTCACGGATGGTATCGTCAATATTAGATTTATCGTATTTATGTAAGAGCGACTCAGTCTCGATTTCTGCGGGTAAAGCATAGGTTCGTTTGAAGGCCTTGCTTCCCAAAGTGTAATGTTGGAAAATGCGCATGGTATGCGAGGATTGCACATCCCTTGAGCGCTGCAACAGATTGTTGCGCAACTGTACTGGAATAGATGGAAAAAAACCGCTTTGCAAGGCTGTATCCGCAGGATACTGGCCGGGTACCAATTCGAATTCCGGGATAAGCAAATCGGAAGGCACGTATCCGTTCAAATGCTTCCCAATCTCGCTAGCGGCAGTAGCTATTTCTCCGGGCAGGTTTGCTACCGGTTGGCGCGAGAGAATATCCTCCCAAAGAACAGCCAGCAGAAGCGGCACCATGTCCCATTCGCTGGTGATGCCGCGTTTTTCGAACCCGGCCAGCTTTTCTTCCGGAAACTCAAAATGGGGCAGCCCCATTAAGTTAACAAAATAATTCAGGGTGGCGTGCAGCGCGGCACGGTAACCGCCTGGCTTCACCAGGACGCCGTCGATGTCAAGTAATAGAACTGTTGTCATGGGTTAGGAAAGTGTGGTCTCCCCGGCCAGCCGTGGTCCGGAGCGGGCGATACACTCCTCGAAAAGCATGCGGGGCACCTCGACCAATGAATGTTAGAGAGTCATATCCGCCGTCGGCAGGAACTTCGGTGGGACGCGTACCTGTGTGGCTTGCTCGAAGGAATAGGCCAGCCTGAGCAGGGTCGGCTCCTGCCAGGCGCTTGCAAAGAACGAAATTCCAATCGGCAAACCGAAAATATATCCTGCCGGGACCGTGATATGCGGGTACCCTGCCACAGCCGCATACGATGTGCTTTCCATATCCCAACTGCGGCCGCCATCCCCGTTGATCAGGTCAATCAGCCAGGCCGGGCCACCCGACGGGCACACGATCGCATCCAGCCTGTGTTCCGCCATGACCGCGTCGATGCCTTCGGCGCGGCTCAAGCGATGATTCTTTTCCAGCGCATTGAGATATTTCTTCTGGGTCAGCGGGCCCTTCTCCTGTGCATCTTGCATGCGCTCGTGACCGAAATGTGGCAGCACGCGCGCACGGTTCTCCTCGTTGAATTTGATCACATCTTCCAGCGAATGCACCTTCGCCATACGACCCCGGTTGGCCAGGTAGGCGTTCAGGTCCGCTTTGAATTCATACAGCAGCACCTCCACCTCGGACTTTTCAAACTTTTCGCTGGAGGCCAATTCAACGTCGACCAGTTCCGCGCCCAGAGATTTCATCGTCGCAAGGTTGGACTCCATGATTTCCAGGACTCGATTATCCGTCCCAAACAGGCTCCGCGCCACGCCGATGCGCGCGCCTTTGAGAGCATTCAGGTCTAGGAACTGAGTGTAATCGTTGTACGCGCCTCGATCTTCGGCAAGTGTAGCTGCATCCGTTTGATCGACTCCCGTCAGCGCCCCCAACAATGCCGCCACATCCGCGACAGTGCGTCCCATCGGCCCGGCGGTGTCCTGGCTGTGGGCGATGGGGATCACCCCGGTACGGCTGATCAGACCCACAGTCGGTTTGAGGCCCACAACGCCGTTGGTCTGCGCGGGACAGATGATCGAGCCGTCCGTTTCGGTGCCGATAGCGGCCGCGCACAGGTTGGCCGCCACCGCCGCCGCGGAACCGGACGATGAGCCACAGGCCGTGCGGTCGAGCGCGTAGGGATTACGGGTCAGCCCGCCGCGGCTGGACCAGCCGCTGGTCGAGCGCTTGCCGCGGAAATTGGCCCACTCGGAGAGATTGGTCTTCCCCAGGATCAAGACCCCGGCTTCGCGCAATCGTTCCACCAGGAAGGCATCCTGCAAAGCGACCGAGCCTTCCAGCGCCAGTGAGCCCGCCGTAGTGGTCATGCGGTCGAAGGTGTCGATGTTGTCTTTGATCAGCACCGGGATGCCATGCAACGGACCGCGCACCTTGCCTTCTTTCCGTTCTGCATCCAGTTCTTCAGCGATGACCACCGCATCGGGGTTGAGTTCGATGACCGAATTGATTCCATCATCGCCCTCGTCCACCTGGGCAACGCGGCTCAGATACATCTCAGCCAGTTGCCGGGCTGTCAACTCACCGGATGACATTTTCTGCCCAAGTTCCGCGATGGCCCACTCCTGCATTAGCGTCCGCCACCTGTAATGAAGCGTTCCAGTTGAGCAATGAGTGATTTCTGCACTTCCACCACTTCCCTGAGCACATCGCGGACGGAGATCAAACCCAGCAATTTGTCGCCTTCATAAACCGGCAAGTGACGGATGTTCTTCTCGAGCATGGTTGCCATGCAATCTTCGAGTTTTTCGGTTACCTCAATCGAGATGACCTCGCTGGTCATGATTTCATTGACTTTGGTCACGCGCGAGGTGCGTCCTTCCAAATCCACTTTACGGACGCAATCGCGTTCCGATAAAATGCCATGTACCTGATCAGCCTTCATCACCAATAAAGCGCCTGCTTCTTTTTCTGCCATCATTTGCAGGGCTTCATAAGCAGTGGCCTCCGGCGCAATCGACCAGATATCGCTCCCCTTTTTACGAATAATGTCACGGACTGTAGTCATCTAGAACTCCTTTACTCCAGGTGGATGTAAAAAGTATAGGCTTAAATTAGGTGACTTGCAAGAGATTTCAAGAATTGTAACAAGAAACCAGGAAGATATCGCCGCTTCTTCGGCGCTTTCTTCTGAAAACTCATTTAGTCAGGACTTACGCAGCTAAATGAGAGAACACCGAAAAGAAAGGCGGGATTCTCTAGAGAAACGGGAACAGGTTCATCCCGGGTAAGGTGCGGCGGGGCGTTCGATGTTCCGTGATGTGCTTTCGAGCGGAATCTTCATCTCGACGATGACGCCTGTGCCATCAGGTCTATTGCGCAAATGCAGGTCTCCGCCTGCTTTCCAGATCAGCGTGGCGACCATCGGAAAGCCGAGTCCCATGCCGGAGAGTTCGCCGGTAAAGTCCTTCTCGCCCTGCATGTAGGGAAGCCAGGCCCAGCTAAGTTGTTCTGTGGAAAGAGTCTGGCCGTCATCCACAATGCGGATTTGAATGAAGCCCTCTTCGGTCTGGCCTACGGACACTTCCACGGTTGGATTCTTCTCAGGATGGAATTTGCGCGCGTTCAGCAACAACTCATACAATATGCTCTCAAGCGCATCATAGGTGAGCGCGATTACTTTGGATGCCAGGTGCTCGGGTAGGAAAATGACTATATTGCTGAGTTTGAGCGGTTCACTGATGGTGCGTACCATTTCCGGTATCTTTTCAAGGCTGACCGCCTCGCCAATATTCAAGGCCAGCGGAGCGTCAATGTAGGTCAGTATCTGCTGCACCTGCGAGGTCAGCCTGTCCACGCCTTTGACGCTGCTGCGCACGAGTTCTTTGACTTCATCCCCGGAAAGCTGGTCGAGGCGCGACTTGAGCAGGGACATCGAGCTGACCAGCATCGAGAGGGGTGTGCGCAATTTGTGCGCCACCACGGTGTGGAAGCGGCGCATATCCTGATAGATCGACATGCGCTCGGTCACGTCTTTTAGACGGACGACACGATGGTGCTCCGCGCCCAGCAAGGTGTCCAGCGCATTTACCAGAACCCAGGCCGTTCGCGCGGTAGGACTCTCAGGCTGGACCAGATAACACGGAACCGGTTCGTTGCTCCAGTTCTCCCAGGCTTCCTGGGGTTGAGGAACAAAGCGGAACTCCACTATATGCTTGAAGGGTAAGCCCAGATAATCTTCCGGTAAATTGAGCAGGATATGGGCACTCTCATTGGCATAATGGATGCCGCCGGATTCATCCAACAACACATAGCCGTCCGTTGACTGGGAGGCCATCCAGGTGAAGCGCGTCAGGTCGGTCACAAGCAATCGTTTGGCGTTCAAACGTGTGATGGTTTGTAGACGCGAGATCAATTCTATGCCATCGAAGGGTTTGCTGATGAAATCATCCACCCCAGCGCTGAGGCCAAGAACACGCGAGTCACGGTCATCGTAGTCACACAGCATGAGGATGGGCAAGCCCTTCAAGACACGGTTGGCTCGTAAGCGACGGCAGGTTTCCAGGGCATTCCCATCCAGGTCGATATCCAGCAAAATTGCATCGGGCACCAATTCTTCTGCCATTTGTGCCCCAGTCTCAGCAGTTGCTGTTATCTCCAGCTTAAAGTCCGTACCGTCTAACAGGTCAGCCAAACTACGGACCAGGT
>JBAVJG010000490.1:0-2045 GCA_049687655.1 Anaerolineales bacterium
GATACCTCGATCTATGGGGGCGCCGATTTCAGGACTTATACCAATGCTGTTTATCTCGATGGCGCGTATTTTTTGGAGGACCTGCGTGTGCGCATGGGCGACCAGGTTTTCTATAGATTTTTAAAGGATTACGCTTCACGATACAGCAACAAGCGTGTTACCGGAGCTGATTTCTTTGCGGTAGTTCGTGAGAATACAAACGCAAATATTGATGACTTAATACAGATCTATTTCCAGGGATCTTATTGATGCAATATAAAACAACCTTCATCGAAACCAACGGAATCAAATTGCACGTGGTCATGGCTGGGCCGAAAGATGGACAGCCAGTTTTTTTGCTGCACGGCTTCCCCGAATTCTGGTACGGGTGGCGGAAACAAATTCCTGCACTTGCAGACGCTGGCTACCGTGTCATCGTTCCGGACCAACGCGGTTACAATCTCAGCGACAAACCAAAAGGAATAAAAGCATACACAGTGCATAAACTTGCCGAAGATATTCTCGGCCTGATGGATGTACTCAGCTATGAAAAAGTGAACCTGATCGGGCACGACTGGGGTGCGGTAGTGGCCTGGGCGCTTGCCATCTGGCACCCGGAGCGTTTGGTTAAGCTAGGTATCTTGAACGTTCCACATCCTGCCGTGATGATCAACTTCCTGCGCCGCGGTGACCCGGAACAACTACGACGCTCGTGGTATGTTTTCGCCTTTCAAATCCCCTTGCTGCCGGAATACTTCCTGCGAGGTAATGACTGGCACAACGCGGTCCGGGTGCTGCGTGGCAGCGGCAAGATCCATACCTTCACTAACGATGACATTGCGGAATATAAACAAGCCTGGGCACAGACCGGCGCGATGTCCGCTATGCTCAACTGGTATCGTGCCGCTGTGCGGTACCTGCCTAAACTGCTAAAGAAAGATGTGCGCGTGAAAGTCCCTGCGTTGATGATCTGGGGTATGCAGGATGTGGCACTCAGCCACCGCATGGCGCGCCCCAGTATGGACTACTGTGAGGATGGGAAACTGGTGCTTTTTGAGGATGCTACGCACTGGGTGCAGCATGATGAGGCCGAGGCTGTCAATCAACTTCTGATAGAATTCCTGTCAAAGTAAATCAGTTTGGGAGAGGATAAAAAATGGCGCAACACGATCCACATTCGTATACGGATTTGACTCAGGGAAGAATCTCTCATTTAGATTTCCGCATCAAGGCCGATTTCGAGGCCCATATCCTGAGTCTCGAGGCGGATTACCAGCTTGAGAAGCCAGTTAGCGGTTCACTCTTTCTGGACACTTCCCAGATTAATCTTGAAGGCGCACATGCAAACGGTGAAGCTCTTCAATGGGAATTCGATGAACGAGACGAACTGCTGGGCGAACGCCTGCATTTGCAAGGATTGAATAACGTCTCATCCTTTACGCTGACGTTTGCCACCTCTCCCAATGCGCGCGCCCTGCAATGGCTGCCAAGCGTCCAGACCGCCGGTGGAGAGCACCCCTTCCTGTTCAGCCAGTGTCAGGCCATCCATGCGCGCAGCGTGTTTCCATGCCAGGACACGCCCTCGGTGCGCTTCACGTTTTCGGCTGAAGTGGAGGCCCCTAAAGAGCTGACCGCGGTCATGGCGGCGGAGCAGGTTGGGGTCGAGGAGCGAGGCGCAAATAATGTCTTCCGGTTCAAGATGCCACAGCCAATTCCATCCTATTTGTTCGCAATCGGCGCGGGCAATCTGGCCTTCCGTGAGTTGGGACCGCGCACTGGTGTGTATGCCGAGCCGGAAATCATCGAATCTGCAGTTTGGGAATTCGCCGAGAACGAAGGGAAAATGGTGGAGGCGGAGAAATTATTGGGGCCGTACTTGTGGGGGCGCTACGACCTGCTGATCCTGCCGCCGTCGTTTCCCTACGGCGGGATGGAAAATCCGCGCCTGACCTTCCTGACGCCGACCGCCATCCTGGGCACGCGCGGGCAGACCTCCCTGATCACACACGAGCTGGCGCACGCCTGGACCGGCAACCTGGTCACCAATGCCACCTGGGAAGATTTCT
>JBAVJG010000491.1:0-10584 GCA_049687655.1 Anaerolineales bacterium
GTGCCTAGTCTCATAGGCGGCGACGGTCTACCCAGATGCTCCTACCCCGGATGGCATCCCCGGTGTTGCGTCTTACTGCTTCACAGGATACCATCCGCCGCGCCCCACCTGTTTCATTCTAGTAACAATGCGTGCACGCGGACCCCGCCAAAACCATGCGGGGCAGGCGGCTGGATTCTCTCCGCCAAAATGGCCTTTTTCATGGCTTTGGGTTACCTCCGTTTCGGGAGCGAGTCTCGTCCCTCCAGCCGCCGGCCTGTGCCCCGATAGGGGTATATCCCGGCAAAGAACGCCGGGACTTACGCGAGCCGTTGGCACGCTTAATGCAAAGGGTTGTCCGTTTAAAAACACAAAATTGGGACTTGTAATAGATACGGCATAGCCGTATAATTAGGTCATGGAATTCATCGAAGCCAGCGCGTTTACAAAGTACCTTTACGCTTATCTATCTGAAGAAGAATACCTGGGCTTACAAAGTTTCTTGCTACAGAATCCGGAAGCCGGCAAAATTGTTCGTGGTTCCGGTGGAGTCAGAAAAGTTCGTTGGGCAATGGCAGGTAAAGGTAAAAGCGGTGGCGTGCGGGTGATCTACTACTTCAAGAAGCAAGATGATGAAATATGGCTTTTGACCATTTATAACAAGAGCGAAGTAGAAAATATCCCCGCTCATGTTCTACGTCAAATTGCAAAGGAAATTGAAGATGTCTAAGCGTGATATTGGTCAAGAAATCCTGGATGGCATTCGTGATGTGAAGGATTATAAGGCTGGAAAGAAAAATCTGCGCGTTCATTCGCTGAAAGAGCCTTCTCCTCCGCAAGTCATTCGAAAGAAATTAAAGTTATCGCAATCTGCATTTGCAGGATTAATGGGTGTTAGTTTGAGAACCGTACAAGATTGGGAACAAGGTAGGCGAAAGCCAAGTGGTCCTGCTGTTGCTTTGCTGCGAATTGCCGAGCAAAAACCTGAAGTGTTTAAGCAATTGTCCTAAGCAAGGGAGTCTTAAGATCAAGAGCGTGCCAACAATGTATGCACGCGGACGGCGGTACTGGCTCCGTCAAAATGGCTGAATCTGAACGAGAGCCATTTTCCGTTAAATCGGTTGGTTCTCACCGCCGCCGGTGATGCGGGCCGTTAGGCAGGCAAGTTTGAGACGAAAAGTGTTAAAATAACAGGTCGAACTGCTTTCATCAGAAGCACTCCTTTACGAAGGCGAGCAAAGTGCATGGCCGATCCGAAAGGAACACACTCGCGCTGTTTTGGCAAAGGCAAAAAGCTTTGTAAACGTCACAGAAAAAGAAAGATTACGGGCAGAAAACTTGATGAAGTTCGGAATTAAACCACTTGACGCTCTTCATTTGGCACTTGCAGAAACAGGAAATGCCGATTACTTTTGCACCTGCGATGACAAACTAATCCAACATGCAAAACGAGTTGAAGATTTAATGGTAAAAATAGTAAATCCTGTCGATTTAGTTCAGGAGATCGAAAAATGAGTACCGATACAAGACCTCTTATTGAAATTAATCAACAAGCAATTAGCCTACTTTATAAAGAGTTAGGTGTAATTGATGCTGTTCGTTTCCTTAAACAGTTTACGCAAGGGTATGGAAACTATACTCAAGAGCGAGAAGAGATATTTGCAAACAAATCCCTCGAAAACATCGTCAACGAAATTGAGAAAAGGCGAAAGACAAAGCAATAAGATAAGAGTCTCAAGAGCGCAGGCAGGTAATTTCAGGCTTGCGCTCTTTCTTTACAACAGAGAATCGTAAGGGAAAAAGCCTGCCTAACACGGCGTGCACGCGGACCCCGCAAAAAGAGCGGGGCAGGCGGCTGGATTCTCACCGTCAAATTGGCTTTTTCGTGACTTTGGGTTACCTCCGTTTCGTAAGCGAGTCTCGTCCCTCCATCCGCCGGCCTGTGCCCCGATATGGGTATATCCCGGCAAAGAATGCCGGGACTTACGCGAGCCGTTGGGTGAAAAGAGGATATTGCAAACAGGACGTGACTCATTCCATAACAAGTCACGTCCTGTTTGATTTAATTAACTGTACTTACTATTTCAAAATCTGCCTCGTCTCCACAATATCCTCGCGGATCTTCTCCAGCAGCGCCTTCACGCTGTCGAATTTCAATTCCTCCCGTAAATATTTAACGAACTCCAGTTTCAATTCCTGGTCGTACAGATCGCGGTCGAAGTCCAGGATGTGAGCCTCCACGTTGGGGGTCTGCTTGTCGGGCGTGAAGGTCGGGTTGATGCCGATGTTGATCGCGGCGGGCAGCTTTTCTTCCCCGATCCAGGCCCAGCAGGCATATACGCCATTGGCAGGGATAACTTTATCTTTGGGGTAATCGATGTTGGCGGTGGGAAGGTTGATCTTGCGTCCGCGCCCGTCGCCGTGGATGACGGGTCCGCTCAGCGCATAGTAACGCCCCAGGTTTTCAGCTGCTCGGGATACATTCCCCTCGCGGATGCGTTGCCGGATGAGACTGGAGGAGAGCACGTCCGTCCCGTTCTTGACCGGACCGATGGCCTGCACCTCGTACCCAAACTTTTTTCCAAGCTCGGTCAGATGTTCCAGATCGCCCTCACGGTTGTGGCCCAGGGCAAAGTCATACCCTATCCATAACGAGCGCAGGTTCAGGCGTCGGGTGACGAGGCGCATAAAGTCCTTTGCAGAGAGATTGGCAAAATCGGGAGTAAACGGGTGGGTGATGACCACGTCCACGCCCTGCGCGCCCAACAGTTTGGCACGTTCTTCGGGGGTGGTGAGCGTCTTCAGGTCATAGCGTTTGCCCAGCACCACCGAGGGATGCGGCCAAAAGGTAAGCACAACGGCAGGCGCACCGTTTTGATGAGCACCTGCCGTCAAATTGTTCAAAATTTCCTGATGCCCGCGATGCACGCCGTCGAAGACGCCGATCGTGAGCCAGGAATTTTGCAGAGAAACATCTTCTAGAGAGCGGTAGTGTTTCATAGTTGGAATTTGTTGAGCCGCTCTTTTAGATCAGCCAGATTGGAAGAATACCTTCTTAGGCTGCCATTCTTTGGAGCCTTCTTCTTCACCTTCCATACAGAGCAGGAGGGCTACCAACTCACCCTGCGTGCTGACTCCCCGCACCCAGCTATCCAGCTTGGTATCGGGTTCAGCCGGGACACGATGTCCGTGGCGCACACCTTCTACCTCGTCAGGATCAAGTTCACGCGCTTCCCAATCGCCCAGCGCTTCTGCTGCCGGGATAAGATACTGGTACCAGTTTCCAGACTGGAAGGCTTCCTGTAATTTGCGCAGCGGCACCGCATCGCGCAGGGTGAAACGTCCGCTCTTGGTGCGGCGCAAACCGACCAGGTATGCGCCCGTGCCGAGTGTCTCGCCCAGGTCGTTGGCCAGCGAGCGCACATACGTGCCGGAAGAACAATGCACGTCTACCACCACTTCGGGGGGCGCCCATTCGAGCACTTCCAGATGATGCACCTGGATGATGCGCGGTTCCAATTCCACTTCTTCGCCTTTGCGGGCCATTTCATAGGCCTTGCGTCCCTTCACCTTAACGGCGGAATACTGCGGCGGGGTTTGTTCGATCTCGCCTTCGAAGCCCTTAAGGACTTTCTCGAAATCTTCCTCCGTTAAGTCGACAGGCATCTCCTGTTTGGTGAACTTGCCATCCGCATCGTAGGTATCGGTCGAATTCCCCAGTCGAATGATAGCCTGGTACCGTTTGTCCGAAGCAGATACGAATTCACTCAAGCGGACTGCCGGTCCGATCAAAACAACCAGCACGCCAGAAGCGCGTGGGTCGAGCGTCCCCGTATGGCCGGCACGGCGTATACCTGTCCCATTCCGAATGGCCTGCACGACATCGTGAGACGTCATGCCCACAGGCTTATCAACGACCAAAACGCCGGATATCGCATTCTTGACATCTTGACTGTTCATGTCGAAATTCCTCCTAATTTATCCCTTTCTTGTCCTATTATTACACATTTCTCAGGGTTTGGGTTAAAGTCCCAAAAGTTCTCTGGTCTTCTTTAGCACCATCGGTTGGATCTCATTCAATGAGCCGGGAATGTCCGCTCCGGCTGCGGCAGCATGTCCCCCGCCGCCAAAATGTGTTGCGATGGGTGAAACGTCAACGCCCTGATCCAGGGCGCGCCAGGATATTTTTACATGGTTATTGTGTTGTTCGACAAAAATCAACCCTACTTTGTGTTTCTCAATAGCTGAAATCATATTGATCAGGTCAGCGTCATCGTTGCCACCATAGCCTGCTGCTTTGCGGTCTTCCAGCGAGAGCGCGCTCCACACAATGCCGTGCGACGATTGCAATTTGGAAAGCCCGACTCCCCAGTAACGCGCAGCGACAAATGATTTGTGGACCAGTCCGCGCATATACAGTTCCGTCATATCTACGCCGGTTTCCATCAAATCCGCAGATTGGCGCAAGGCCTCCGGGGTCATGTTGGAGGTGCGGAATCCAAGTGTATCGGTGATAATGCCGGTCAGCAGGGCAGCCGCAACAGGCTGCGTGATCTCATAGCCCCAGGCTGGCAGATAGCTGGTCAGGATGGCCGCGGTTGCAACGGCTTTCCCCTCGATCAGGTTCAATTTTCCAAAGCGTTCGTTGGTGATGTGATGGTCGATATTGATGTCCGGCTGACGTAAGGATTGGAACGCTTTCCCCAGACGTTTGAAATCAGCACAATCTACAGTGATGAACGTGTCGAAATCCTGCCCCGGTTCTTTCCGGACCCGGTCACTGCCCTCCAGATAACGGAAATTGGCCGAAATCCCGTCAGTCAGCACCATCTGGACGCTTTTCCCGGCATTCCCCAAAGCCAGTCCCAGCCCAAGCAGGGAGCCGACAGCGTCACCATCCGGTCGGACGTGCGAAGTGATCAGTATCTTTTGAGCCTGCCCCAGGCGTTCTTTGATGGCTGCGATGATATCTTCAGACATTCTGGCTGCTAAACTGCGTTAGCTGTCCTTGTTTCTCAACTGATGCAGAAGTTTCTCGATATGATCGGCGTTCTCGGGAGTGGGATCCCAGTGAAAGCGCAAACGCGGAAAGGTGCGCAATTCGACGCGCTGTGACAACGCCCGACGCATAAAGCCGCTGGCGCTTTTCAAACCGGCCAGAATCTCCTTGGAACGCTCCGCCCCCTCCACAGCCGAAACATAAATATCCGCAAAGGCCAGTTCCCTGTCTACCCTTACGTCTGTGACGAAAATCTGTTGCAGGCGCGGGTCACTGATCTCCCGAATGAGCATTTCCGAGAGTTCCTGGCGGATGCGGTCCGCAATACGTTGAAGTCTAATTCCTGATGGCATAATCCAATAAAAGGGCGGGATTTCCCCGCCCATATAAATTTACGATGATTTTTCCAAAACGTAACAAACGAGTTCATCACCCTCTTCGATGTTGTGGAAGTTCTTCAAGCCAACTCCACATTCGAACCCGGTGCGCACCTCGCGCACGTCCTCTTTCTCATGCTTGAGCGAGGCCATTTCACCTTCGAAGACCAGGTCATCACCCCGGTTCAGGCGCACTTTGGCATTACGGCGCAATTCGCCCTCACGCACCCGGCAACCGGCAATCTTGCCGACCTTCGAGATGGGGAAGACAGCCAGAACTTCAGCGCGCCCGATAATCTTCTCTTCCAACACCGGATCGAGCATACCTTTGAGAGCTTTCTGGAGGTCCTCGGTCAGGCGGTAGATGATGTCATACAGGCGGATCGAAATGCCTTCTTGTTCTGCCAGACGGCGCGCGGGCACATCCGCCTGCACGTTGAAGCCAATGACGATAGCCTGTGATGCGGAGGCCAGCATAACATCGTTTTCGCCGATGTTACCGGTTTCCGCGTACAACACATTGACACCGATCTCGCCCCTGCCCAGCTTCTCGACTTCCGACATGATCGGCTCGAGCGATCCTTGCACGTCGGCTTTGATGATCAGGCTGAGTTCCTTGGCATCGCCCGCCTGATAGGCGGCGAACAGGTCTTCCAGCGAAGTTTTCTTGCCAGCCTGGGCCTTTTGCTTCTTCTTTTCGGCGCGCTCCTCAACAATATCGCGCGCTTCCTTATCCGAGTCAACGATCCGGAACACATCGCCTGCCGCCGGGACGTCACTAAGGCCCATCACGCCCACCGGTGTGGACGGACCCGCTTCTTGGATTGGCTGCCCGCGGAAGTCGAACATGGCGCGCAAACGCCCGTAGGCGGTCCCGGCAACCACAATGTCCCCGGCTTGAAGCGTGCCGTTCTGGATCAACAGGGTTGCCACCGTGCCTCTGGACTTGTCTACCTCCGCCTCGATGACTGTCCCGATAACCTCACCCTCGGGGTTGGCACGGATGTCGGTGTTGTCAGCCACCAGCAAGACGGCCTCCAGCAAATCGTTTATGCCTTCTTTTTTCTTGGCCGAAAGCGGAATGACCATGATGTCGCCGCCCCATTCATCCGGGACGAGTTCCTGTTCGGCAAGCTGTTGTTTGACGTTTTCGGGATTGGCGTTGGCTTTATCCATCTTGTTGAGCGCCACCACAATGGGCACACGGGCCGCCTTGGCGTGGGCAATGGCTTCCTTGGTCTGTGGCATGACGCCGTCGTCAGCGGCCACCACCAGAATAACGATGTCCGCACCCTGGGCGCCACGCGCGCGCATGGCCGTGAAAGCCGCGTGACCCGGAGTATCCAGGAACGAGATTTTACGCCCCTTCATCTCGACCTGGTAAGCGCTGATGTGCTGGGTAATCCCGCCTGCCTCGCCATCCGCCACATTCGTCTCGCGAATTGCATCCAGCAGGGTAGTCTTGCCGTGGTCGACATGTCCAAGGATAGTGACCACCGGCGCGCGCTCCACGAGTTGTTTCTCGTCCTCATCTGCGATCAATTGCCGCCAGAGCGGGATCTCACCAGCTTCGTCTGGAACTTCCTCCTCATACACTTGGGGGACGGCATCGAATCCATATTCGGCCACCACAATCGCGGCGGTATCAAAGTCTACCGACTGATTGATGCTGGCCATTACACCGTTGCTCATCAGTTTCTTGATGACGTCAATTGGGCTTTGTTCAATGATTTCTGCCAGATCGCGGATCACGATGTTGGCTGGGAGTTCAAGTTTGGTCCCGTTTTCGCTCATATGCCACCTCCTGGTTGATTACACATAAACGCTTCGCCCCCCGTTCTGCGAAGCCAGGCCCGGTTCGTGGGAAAAGTGCCACGTGAGCGAAAATTAATCGTTCACATGGCAGGCGTTCCGTCCACGCTCATTTCACCGGACTCTTCAGGGAGCGTTTCCAAATATGTTTGCAAACGCTCTCGGTCTTCAGCGGCTATTTCAGTCTTCAACGCGTGCGCCAATGCGCCTTTCAGGCCTCGCTCCCAACAGGACCGCCGGTCGTGCATATACGCACCTCTCCCGGCCATCTTTCCCGTTGGATCCACCTGTACCCCTTCAGGCGTGCGGACGATACGGATCAACTGTCTTTTCGGCATCACCGTGCGACAGCCCACGCAAGTCCGCTGCGGGATATGTTTTACGCGTTTTGCGGTTTTCTTAGCCACCTTCTCCAATCCATCCTCCTCCCTTTCAGGGATGTGTGCCCGTCAGGGTAGAGGTTTGGTGTGAGGGTTTTTACCAATCTTCCTCGAAGTCGTCACCACCGCGCTTGTGTTTCTTGCGCGCGACAACCTCGCCGAGTTCTTCGTCGTACACCATTTTGACGTGTTTCTTCTTTTTCTTCTTACTCTTCTTCTTATCTTCGGACTCTTCTTCCCCTTCTTCTTCTTCGCCAACACGCCCGGTCTGGAACATTTCCTTCAAAGCGAACAACTCATCCAATGAAACATCGTCCTTGACAAGATCGTCATCCTCGGTGAGTTCTTCCTCGTCCTTCTTCTTGGACTTCTTCTCTTTAAGCTTCTCGTCTGCAGGCGCTTCGGCCAGCTCTTCTGCAACCGCTTCAGGCTGGACTGCTACCTGTTCCTCACCCTCAGGCGACTCAACCACTTCTCCAGGTTCTGCCACCTGCTCGGCCCCCGGAACTTCTTCTGCAACCGCTTCGGCTTCAACTTCTGCTTCAGGCTCGGGTTCCGGTTCCGGCTCGGGGAAGGTCAGCACAGCCAGGGATTCTTCGATGTTTTCCATGGACTTGGGACCAATTCCAGCCAATCCCAAGACCCTATCCTGGTCCACTTTCAGGGCCAGCATCAAATCACCGACAGTCTCGTATTCAGCCTCGGTCAGGATGTTGAGGATGTGTTCCCTTATTCCGGAATCGTAGATCGACATCTCGAATGCCGTCACCGGGATCTCGGCCCGTGCAGCCGCCACGCGCTCTTCTTCCTCACGGATGGCTTCTTCCTGGATCTGGATCGTGCGCCGTTCAACGCGTTCCACGAACTGCGACAATTGCGTGTACTCTTCCGGCGGGATCGGACGTCCTTCAGACTTTTTGGTCAGGATTATCTCAATGGCCGAAATAGTCTCGGCAACCTTCGGCAGCAATTCAGCCAGTTCTGCATCTGTCTGCATCTTGTGGACAGCATCCCCCGCTGCTTCCACCAACGACTTGATGTCGATGCGCCAACCGGTCAACTTGGCAGCCAGGCGGGCGTTCTGCCCGTCGCGGCCTATCGCCAGGCTGAGCTGGTCTTCCTGCACCACCACAGTCGCTGTGCGACCCGTATTGGGCGTCTCAGACAGATAAACCCCGTTGACGCGCGCCGGGCTGATAGCCTTGGAAATATAAACTACGGGATCAGGATCCCATTGGATGATATCGATTTTCTCGTCGTGCAATTCCTTGACAATGGCCTGAATGCGGACACCTTTGATGCCCACACAAGCGCCTACCGGATCGACGCCGGGTTGGGTCGCCATGACGGCCACTTTGGCGCGCTGACCCGGTTCACGCGAAATAGCGCGCACTTCGACGATGCCATGATAGATTTCAGGCACTTCGTTCTCCAGCAAGCGGCGCAGGAAATTACGGTGCGAGCGCGAAAGGATGATCTGCGGTCCACGCGGCCCGTCCTTCACTTCCAACACCACCGCGCGGACGCGGTCATGCAGGCGGAAGCGTTCACCGGGGATGCGCTGGTTGCCAGGCATGATGCCTTCAGCCTTCATATCCAGGCCCACCGTAGTAGTATGGGCGTTGGTGGCCTGCACCACGCCGCTGACGATTTCGCCCGATTGTTTGTCGAAATATTCCATCTGCGCGGCGCGTTCGGCCTCGCGGATGCGCTGCTGGATGACCTGCCGCGCGGTCTGTGCGGCAACGCGGCCAAAATCTGCGGGGGTGGTCTCGACAATGGCCATGTCACCAAGTTCAACCTCTGGCTCGAAGCGCCTGGCTTCGTCCAGCAGCACCTCGGTGCGCTCGTCCATTACTTCTTCCACAACTTCTTTTTCCGCGTACACTAATACTTGCCCGGTTTCCGGATCGACTCTGGCCTCCACATGCTGCGCACTGGACGCGTTAACAGCCCGCCGGTAGGCTGAAACCATGGCGGACTCAATCGCTCCCAGGATGATCTCCTTGGGCAGTTGTTTATCTTCCAGTACTTCGTTGAAAGCCAGGGCGAATTCGCTCTTCGTCATGCCGTTCTTACTCCATTTATTACTTTATAAGCAGAAAAGTGGGGGTTGCCCACTTTTCGACGCTTGCGGTATCGGTGCTTCTTACAATAGAAATTCTAGCACAGCTATGGTAAACGTGCAAGGTGGTTCTTTAGGATTCTCCGTGAAAAGTCCAGAGAGCCTGCAAGGTTTTGCAGATATAATACCGCCCATGACTGAACGGGATATGCAAAAAGCTGCTCTGCGCGGCGAGCCTTCGTACGTATGGCGGGAGGGACAGCAACGTCGCCTGAAAATGATCGTTACTTCAGCCGGAGAGCGAATAAACGGCCGAGTGCTGGAAAACGGCTGCGGGGTGGGCATGTACGTGGAGCATATGGCTCCTTACGGCGGAAGTATTATCGGGCTGGAATACGACTTCGAGCGCGCCGCTGAAGCCGGGACTCGCTCTCCCAATATCCTCAATGCTGCCGGTGAATCCCTACCGCTTCCATCGGGGATTTTCGACCTGATCCTGAGCCACGAAGTGCTCGAACACGTCCAGGATGATGCGCAAGCCGTGCGTGAGATGATCCGCGTGCTGAACTCCGGTGGACGAGCTGTCATCTTCGTACCAAACCGCGGTTATCCATTTGAAACGCATGGCATCTATTTGCAGGGAAAATATTATTTTGGAAACAAACCTTTTGTGAATTATTTGCCGCGTGTCTGGCGGAACAAACTCGCTCCGCACGTAAAGGTTTATTCCAAACGAGATTTAGAGAAATTATTTGATGGGTTGCCCGTCAAATTCATCGAACAGACAGTCATTTTCGGCGCGTATGACAATATCATCTCCCGTTTTGGGGCTTTCGGGAAAATACTACGAGGAATCCTACAATTTCTCGAAAAAACGCCCTTGAAATGGTTGGGATTATCGCATTTCTGGGTGGTTGAGAAAATCTAAATTCAGTAAATCACGAAAGTTGAAGAAGTACCCGAAAACAGGGG
>JBAVJG010000492.1:0-2256 GCA_049687655.1 Anaerolineales bacterium
GAAGATGCTGTGGTAAGGTTCCCGATTTAGGGTTTCTAAAGTTGATATCGTGCGAGCAATTTGTACAGCGCATCAGCACCGAAAGCAATCGCCTCAACCGGTACGCGTTCGTTTTCGCCATGGATCAAGGACGGCAGGTCGATTTCAAGGGGCAGGTTCATTGGTAAGAAACCGTAATTCTGTATTCCAAAGTCTTCCAGAAGCCGTCCGTCCGGACTTTCGTTGAACAGATACGGGATGGGTGTGCCTGCCGGGTCCAGTTCGGTCAGGATGCTCGCCAGCGTATCGAAGAGCGCGTAATCCACCGCCGGTTTGGTCTTCGGCCCGGAGGCGATCACCTCGATGACGACCTCCTCACCCAAAAGCTTTCGTAACTCTATGACCATATCCTGAGTCGTACGTCCGGGCAAGATGCGCGCATCTACCTCCACGCTTGCCTCGCCGGGGATGACGTTGAACTTCCTGCCAGACTTGACGATGGTCGGGTTGGCCGTGTCTCGAAACAGACTTTCGAAACGCTGCCTGCCTGGGCCGATAGCTGCCAGCCCGTCTTCGAACTGATTCGGGTCGAGCAGCATATTCAAGATATTCACGGATTCATCCGGTAACGCCTGGCACATCAACCGGATGATATGCTCGGCCAGCGGTGTCTTGTGATAGGGCATGCTGGCCTTGTCGAGTTTTACCAGGGCCTCCCCCAGTTTAGCCATAACGGTATCTCTGGCGGGCAGCGAGCCATGCCCGCTGGGAGCCTGGAAGTGCAGACGAATGTGAGCATATTGTTTTTGCGAAACGCCGATGCGATAGAACTTGTGACCGAATGCGTACAAAGGAAAGCCGCCAAACTCGCCGATGGAATAGCGCACACCCTCGAAAATCTCCGGGTGTTCTCCCAGCAGGTACTGCATGCCCGCCTCACCGCCGCTCTCTTCGTCGACCACGATGGCCAGAAGGACGTCACCAGCCGGTTGTAACTTTTGAGACTTGGCGCGCAGCAAAGCATGCACGAGCATTCCAAGTCCGGCTTTCATGTCCAGTGCGCCGCGTCCATACAGCAACCCGTCGCGTTCGACCCCGGCAAAGGGCGGCGCATCCCATCCCTGACCGGTCGCCTCGATCACATCCGTGTGACCGTAAAAAAGCAGCGGCGGGCGCTCACCTCGTCCCTCCAGACGTGTGACCAGGTTGGGGCGGCCTGGGGTCTTTTCAAAACGTTCGACTTTGAAGCCTCCTGCTTCCAGAATACCTTGCAAATATTCCTGGGCGGGCAACTCATCCCCGGGGGGATTGACCGTGCGAAATGTGATCAACTCTTTGGTAATGTCTATCGCGGATGGGATCGTCATCGTAATCCTCCTACAACTGTTTGCTATTGAAACTATCAGGCAGATTGCTAAATTCACTCACAGCCACTTATCCCCGGTTCCGGAGTGGCCAGGGGCGATCCCGTCTCCGGCCATGTACCAGCTTGGAAGCGCGAAACATACTCGCGCAATCTATCGAAGTCGCTTTCCCAGATGAATACATCCTGTTTCGCAATCGGGTCATAAACCATTTCGTTTTTGAGCAACTCGCGTGGAAAGGACAGGAAAACGATATTGCTGCGCGGCATGCTTGTCCCCAGGCAGGCCAATTGGCTGATCTGCTGGGGCGTCAGGTCGGTCTGGATGTTGGCCCTGAACGATGAAATTAGGGCCGGGATTTTTAGAACTGTTTCGGGTTTCTCGATCTCCTCCTGCAAGGCGCACATGACCAGGTTTTGATAACCCGCCCGTTGGAAGACGCTGATATTGCGGATACGCGCCAGCGTTAGCGCCTGCTCGCCGCCCAGGTGTTGTGCCCCTGCCGGGAAAACCAGCCGCTCGCTGCGGTCATAGGACGTGCGCCCGTCGATGCCTTCTGGGAGCGTGATGTCCAGGCCACCGAGCGCATCTACTGTATCTACGAAGATATTCATGTTGGCTGCCACGTAATGGTCCGCTTGCAGGCCGAAGTTCAGGTCGAGCGTGCGGGCCAGCAGTCCCGGTCCCTGGCTGGGATGGTCCCAGAAGTGCAGGCCGGGATTGCCATAAGTGTAAGCCGTGTTGAGCTTCTGATAGTCGGTGCCCAGGTCGTCTCTCACTTCGGGAATCCTGACCCACAAGTCGCGCGGAAAAGTCAGCAGTGCCACGCGCTGCGCCTTGAAATCCACACGCACGGCGCGAATTACATCTGCCCGCCCGTAGCGATATTCATCAGAGCGGGCATCTACCCCGA
>JBAVJG010000493.1:0-21967 GCA_049687655.1 Anaerolineales bacterium
CAATATAGTGAATTAAATCACAAGGACGTCGGAAACTCCGACGTCCTTCTATAGATGGGTTCACCGCATCAATTCTGGACGATGGGCCTGCTAACCGTTGAATGAGTCTTTTCGGGCATCCACAGCAATACCGCGCCCCCTAAAATCTGCACCAATCCAAGCATCCTGCTTGTGACCAGGAAGGCTGCAGCCCAGTTGGTCCCACCCCAGGTGTGGGTAGGTCCGGCCCAATATTGCACCGTCAGCGTCAGGATGCCGGTTACCAGCAACATGATTGCCACGGACATCGTCCCTGAATCGTTTGGATTGCCACTGGTATAGTCCACGCCTTGCCAGATTTTCGGGATGCGAAATAGCAGGAAGACGATTAACGTCAACACGGTTGTGTAAACTACCCCGTCCACAGGCATGGACTTTCCGCGCAGGCTGCGTGAAACCAGCATGTGGATCACACCAACCACAATTCCCAACACTAACGCGATAATTGCATAGCGATAGGAATTGGGTCTGCTTTTGGCCAGCAGGAATACCGCTCGCGCGGCCATGATTCCTATGGCGGTTGTGACGATCACGAAAATGATGTACAGCCATTGGAACGGTGCCAATTTCGCCATGCTATCACCAAAGCCGGCCGGGTTGAGGGCCACGCAAGTTGTTCCCAGCCCGCCCGCGATGGTGAACAGCGCGGTGATGCCCATCAGCAGGATACCGATGAAGCGCAGAGTCTTTCCCCACCAGGTGTTTTTTGGCATTGTAGTCTCCTTTTCAAAATATAAACCCTAAAGGTTCAAAAACCTCTAGGGTTTGGTTTCAACCAAACTTGAAGCCCGCAACAAAGCAGGCTGTCATGAGCATAAACAGGCTCGGGAGCACTTTGAAGATGATCTCCCGCGGTAGGATGGGTCTGCCCGCTTTCAGGTAGGATAGCAACAGACCACCCAATCCGATCATGGCACCGCCCAACCCGACCAGCGCAAAACCGGGATGCGTGCTCCCGCTGGCAGCCAGGATGCTGGGCAGCAGGAAAATTGTCATTCCGGCAATGCCATGGACAGTGGCTAGCACGAAGGTTGCTAATCTTCCAGGCATGGGGATGGCGCGGGTAATGATGATTGCCACGAATCCGATGATGGTGAAGAGCAGGTATGGGGTCTGGTAAGCTGCGAGATGCTCCCAGACCAGCCCCAGAGAGAGCGCCAGCGGGATGATCGTCGAGACGATGACCACGATCGGGCTGTTCAGCACTCCAAATCCCAAAATGAGCATCAACAACATAGCTACCAGCAGCGCGCCAAAGGCAATGGTGTAGGCCGTGATGGGGACCGTCCCCAGCCCGTCGATGCCAACTACGATCTGGTAGCTGGCCAGCAGGGCGGTAAACAGGATCAGCAGGCGATCGGTTGATGTCATTTTCATGGGTAATAAAATGTAGTAAAGGCTTTAGCCGTTTTTTTTTAACGACTTCAGTCGTTACTACAGAAAAGTGTTAAATCGAAAGCAAGATCATGGAGGCCAGCATGTACAACGAAGCATACTTGAACAGGCTGAAATTGATCTGATCGGAGGGGCGGAAAATAGTGGCGAAGGATAACAGCAGCAGACCAACTGACAGCACAATCATCAGGCGCATGATGCCGGCCTGAACTCCAATCATCACCCCGGCCACGCCGATGCTGGCTGCGGCAATAATAGAAGAGAGCGCGATCATGGCGCGGGTAGTTTCCAGACCGTAGGTGGAAGGGAAGGTGGGCACGCCCGCAGCGTTGTAGTCTCTCTGGAATTTGATGCTAAAGGTCAGTGTGTGAGTTGGAATCCAGAACAGCACGGCGGCAGCCAGCAACAGGCCGATGATTTCGATTTCACCTACGGCCAATACGCGCCCGGCCAGAATGGGCATTGCGCCCGAAACTCCGCCCCAGACGATCCCCCAGCAGGTGCGGCGCTTGAGCCATATGCTGTAGACCACAACATCGAAGAACAGCCCGGAGAAGACGACCAGCCCGTAGAGCGGGCCAATTGCCACTGCCCAGCCCACACCTAAAATGGAAAGGGTCAACCCCAGACGCAGCACTTCATAAGGGGTGACAGATCCGTTGGTGGTGGGACGCTTCTGGGTTCGACGCATTTTGGCGTCGATATCGCGATCCCACCACATGTTTAAGATCGTTGAACCACTGATAGATAGAAATAAGCTGCCCGATAGCATGAGCAAGGTAATCAGGTCAGGTTTGCTGTGTGCGCTCATATAGCCCGCGATGCCGGTAGCCAGTAAAAGACCGGATTGCAGTCCTTTGACTAATGGCCAATATAGGCGGAATTTGGCTGCGATGGTATTCATTAATACTCCTAAAACCAGAGAGTAGATGATTTGAGAGTAGAGATTGGTTTGGCTATACTCTACTCTCCAGTTTATACTCCTTGAATTTTACCTCACACACCTGAATCCCGCACCCGGGCTGACATACGTCGGCGTGGCGTTGTTGCGCACCCAGACGCGCAAATCCATCTCGTAGGTGTCTTTCGAGCCGCCGCGCAGGAAGCGATAGTGCATGCCTTCGTAGACGTTGCCAGTCCATTGCCAGACGTTACCGGCCATATCATACAGGCCGTAAGGTGAAGCCGAGTCGAGCGTCTGGTAATCGCCGTAGTCTTTGCCATTGTAGAAGCCGACTGGCGAAGTACGCGAGCCGAAAGTGCTCATGTTCTCGAACGGGTCGCGGCTGGCGTAGAAGTTGGCATTTTCACGCTGGATGTCATCACCCCATGGGAAGGGACGCGTGTCGGAGCCGCGGGCGGCTTTCTCCCATTCCTTTTCGGTGGGCAGGCGGTAGTTGTAATACTTGCAGTAGCCCCAGGCGCCGAACCAGGAAACCATCGTCATGGGATGGTTTTCATAGCCTGGCTGAGCACTGAATGTGGAACTATCAAACTGGATGCGTTGGGACGGATCATCCAACGGGATGAAGGCCCAATCTCCGGCTTTGATTTCTTCTTCGTGTTTGACACCGCGAAAGATGTCGCCGGGATAGTAGCCGACAACTTCCCCGTCCGCGATCTTTACGGCCCCGTCGGCCTGCGCAGCGTTTAAGAAATCCGCGTACTGGCTGACGGTCACATCTGTGACCATGATCTCATAGGCATCGGTGGATTCGATGTTTTCGTGTTGGCCGTAGTAGAACTCTCCTGCCGGGATTTGTGCCCAGGCATTCGGATCTATGCCGGTGTCGAAGGTGGGCATCGGAGCGTTCAAATCGACGGATGCGCAGGATGCCAGTAAAACGGTCAGCAGGATGAGGGGCAGAGGGATGCGGGGAAGTGCGTCGCACCTTGCTATGAAGGGATTATTTCGGGCTGCGTGTTTTTGTCCGTTTATCGGAATATTCTTGACGAGAAGGTGCGACGCACTCATGAGTTCACCTCCTGCGCGAGTTCGTGATCCACTTCTTCCGTCCAACGTCCTTTCGTCTTGAACAAATCTATCAAGCGCCAGACCATCACGATGGCAAGCAATGTCAACAGCATGCCGAGACCGAAGTCCATCAGATACATCAACAGGTTGACAAGCGGTTGTTGCTCGGCTTCGCTGATGAAGAGACGTTTCATCTCGAAGACTGTTACTGCACCGAAGGCGATGTCGGAGAGCACGATGATGAGCCAGCCATACCATTGACGGACCTTGCCTTTCATGCCGATCATGTCGCCGTAGTAGAACAGGATGATGGTGGCAATGATGGCGGAAAGCACGTGCCAGTGACCGGTCAACTCGATGCGTTCTTCGCGTGCTGGCCAGACGCGGAAGATTTCGTCCAGACGGATCGCCATGAAAATTCCGATGCCGCTGGTGGTGAAGTTCATAAAGAGCATCTGCCATGTGGGGCCGAATTTGAGCGGATCGCGGACGAGGGCGCTCAGCTTGTGGCCGAGATTGGGCTTTTCAATATGGGCCGTGCCCTCGCGAATGAGTTTGCCCCAACTCCAAATTAATAGGAAGAGCGCTGCCAGCATGGAGGGCGTCGCGCCGACGTAGATAATCATGTGCGCGATGGGTTCCAGCGGCGTGACCACGCCCCACACACCCAGGTTGAGCACGATGGTGCCAAGGATCATGAGCGGCATGGCGAGTTTGTGCCAGATGCCTTTGAAGTTCAGCCAGCGACCAATGATGAGCGTGATCATGATGGCGATCAATGCCAGCATGATGTGCAGGTGCCCGATGACCGAGTATTCCATGGTGGTCTTTTCGGGATAGCGGATGATATTTTCTGCCAGGAAGACTTCGAAGCCGTTGCCGAAGAACGAGCCGGGAACGGCGCCAAACAAAGCTGAAATGACCGTGGTCAGAGCGGTAGCGAAGAAGGCTACGCGTTCCAGGTCCACACCTTTTTTGGTGTGAGCGTAATCCTTGTCGGTGACATAATATTCTGAATTCCACGGCCATAGTGCGATGACCAGCAACACCCCCGCAAAGAATATCAGCGACAGGCCAAAGATGTACAGTCCATGAAATGCCCAGTTGTGACCAAAGTAGGCAAATCCCATGCCGAAAATCATTGTCACAAGATAGCCGACCGTGATAATAGCGTTAATCGCAATTTTGAAGAAGGGCTTTATCTTCAACAGACTGGTGATCATGTACACTTCTATCGCGACGATAGCCATCGCAATCGAGTGATACAGGATGATGATGCGCCCCTCGCGCTCGGCCTGCACCATGTCCATTCCCAGGGCTTTGACCACGATCTCGCGCACACCCAGTTCGGCCATTGGGCCGGAGAGCATGCCCCAGACGGCAGTCACAAGGGCAACCATGGCTATAGCAACCAGAATCAAACCTTTGGTGGAGCCGAAGAGATAGTTAAGTCGATTTTTCAATGCTTGCATAAACGATCTCCAGAGTTCAGACCTTACAGACTCTCTTGCCCTGTCAGGTCTCTAAGTCTTATGCTTTGATGTCTTTTACGAACCCGTACGAGAAAGCCAGGGTCATCAGGAGCAGCAGGGGAGCCAGGATCGTCAGCACAAAAGACTGGCTGAAGAACAGCAACTGTGACCCGACCGACAGGAAGGCCAGTGCGATACCACCTAGCCCGATCAGCACGCCGCCGATGCCGACCCACCAAAAGCCATCCGCCGCTTTTTTCCCCTGTCCATATTTGTTGATCAGGAATGGTCCGAGGAAGATTACTAATCCGGCCACACCGTGAAAGAGTGGCACGGATATTTTGCGCAATAGTTCCCAACCTGCGAAGCTGGAAACGGCGATTGCCAGAAAGCCGATGGTAGCAAACCAGATGTACAGGCGCAGGTATCCTTCATAATACTGGCGCACAATCCCGATGGAAATCCCCAACGGGATCAGGCTGGCAACGGTCAGCACAAAAGGTGAACCCAGGATGCCGTAGCCCATGAAAATCAATAACACGCCAGAGACGAACAACACGACAAAACTCATCATATAGTACAGCACGTACACTTTCTTTTCCCAGTTATAGCGCCCCCAAAAACGCCATATTAGGTATACTGCTGTCAGGCCGGTCAAAAGTAGGATGATACGATCGAACCAGTTCATGTGTATTCTCCTTCTGAGTTTAGATTGCGAGCCTATCTAATTATGGGAGATGTCCACACTTTTATCTGTGACTTATATCACAAATAGATATGGATTTGATTATAGATCAATTTGTTGTGGTCATCCATTCATCCAACATCCTGCGCGTGCCAGGTAGCAGCAAATAGATCAACAGAATTGTGCTGAGCAAAGGGGCCGGCAAAAACATGGAAAAACGATGCACTTCGGAGAACGCGTTATGGATTCCCAACGGATACCCGCTAATGATTGACATGGATGCAGCGAAAATACCCACTGGTATCGCCCAGGATTGTTTCTTCAGCACAGCGAAAATAAATGTGGCCCAGGCCGCCGCTCCCCACCAGGCGACCTGTTGTGACATCTTATAAAATCCGTTCCAGAAAGAATCATTCTGGGATGTAGTAAATTTGGCTATCGGCGCTACACCATCGATAAAAGTCAAAACATAAGCTAACCCTGCCACAAATGTGAACCAGATGATTTTCTGCTTTACTCCGCCAATTAACAACATCCCAAACCATAAGATCAGTGCCAACCCGAATACGATCAAAGTTGGAGTGGGTAGGTGGCTGTCCATCGCCGGGATAGCAGGGAAAAATCCGGCCAGCAACTGGATGGTTGCCGCAACCGCGCCCCAGAACCAGGCCCAATCCTGTTTGCGCAGGAAACCATATAAAATGGAAGCCCAGAGCGCGCCAGCCGCAGTCCCTAGCCAACCCAAAAGCGGATATACCATCTTGACAGAGGCCACTTCGTCCAGCCGTCCATCGACTGACTTTGAGGCGATCACCGGGTTGTATTGTGCGGCCAAGATGTAGTACGCCAGTAGTCCAGTGATGATGCCAAGCACAGCCAGCGCGACTCCAAGTTTATAGTTGCTTTTCATGTGTCTTCTCCTTGAAAATAGAATCAAAAATAGCCAGTCTCAGTGTACAGGCTGGCTACCGATTTGCATACGACTTTTATCGTGTTTTATTTCACAAATCACCCCGTTTGGCTAACCCCTCCGCCTCTAACAGGACGATTGCCTGCTTCTCGACCCTCAGCAGCCCCTCTGCCTCGAGCGTTTTTAAAGCGCGACTGAGCACGTCGCGCACCGTTCCCAATCGCACAGCCATCTCATCAAACGTGGTCCACGGACGGCGCGGTACGATCAATTGTCCATCGCGCATCTCGGCGTGGCGCAGGAGGGTATGTGCCAGCCGCGCCTCCACGCTGCGCAGGGCCAAGTCCTCAACCAATCCGATGAAATACATCGTTCGTTTCCCCAATTGCTGGATGACAGTCAATGCCAGCCCGGGATGCTTCTGTATCATTTCAACGAAAAACTGCGTTGATATCACCCATACAACTACGGGCTCCAGCGCAGTGACAGTAGCAGGATAAGTTTCACCTGTAAAAGCTGCAACCTCTCCGAAAACCTCCCCAGGTTGCATAAAGGCCAGCGCTTGCTCACGTCCCTCGCTTGTCATGCGTGTGACTTTGACCCAGCCTGATTCCAGAACAAAAATATTTTCAGCGCTTTCCCCTTCGATATAGACCACCTGCTCACGCTCAAAATGTCGCTGTCTGGCAGTCCGTGCCAGGTCAACAATAACTTGATCGGGGAGTTCCTTGAAATACGAAATTTTTTTGAGTACTTCAAAGGCTGCTTCAGACACGATATTTTCCTTGCGATGGGTATAAACTCAAATCTCGTTGCAGGAGGTCTTCCGATGTTTCACGCTGCTGGATAAGTTGCGCCTTTCCATTCTCCAACCAGACCACCGCAGGCCGCCGAGCCCCGTTATAGTTGCTAGACATGCTAAGATGATAGGCACCGCCCATCGGAACCGCGATCAACTCTCCTTCTTGGACTTTTGGCATATCCAAATCCTCGATGATGACATCCCCCGATTCACAATACGGCCCGGCAACGTAGACTCGCTCGCTTCTTTCCCGGTCTGGGCCCGCCACCGTTAAAGCAGAATATCTAGCCCCATACAGCGCATGCCGCGGATTATCAGCCATTCCACCATCCACCAGCAGCCAGGTTCGATTGCCCTGCCGCTTGACCGTATTGACGCGATAGATCGCTACCCCCGCGCGAGCTACGATACTACGTCCAGGCTCGATATGCAGGTGGGGTAGGGGCAGCCCAAGACGCCGGCAGTTATTTATAATAGTTTCAGCAATTAATTTGATATAAGGTTCAATCTCGGGTTGTGGCAGTCCGTTTTCGTGATACGCCACGCCCCATCCGCCACCGGGCGAGAAGTGCCACTCGCCTGAAAAAACGATTTGTTTGGCGAACTCCAATGCCAGTTCGATGGCTGGTTTGAGTGGGGCAGGGTCACGGAATTGTGATCCCTGGTGGAAATGCAAGCCCTTTAATAGAAGTCCTCTCTCTTTAGAGAATAAAACTGCTTCCATCAATTCTTCCCCATTCATGCCGAACTTGGAATTTTGCTGTCCTGTCTGCGTGTAGGCATGAGTGGTGACAGCCAATCCCGGTTGCAGGCGAAGCCATAAATCAATATCACTCTGAGCCGCTTTGCGGCGAAGAGTCTCTTCATCCGATGTGGAGACTCTTCGCTCGCCCTGACTGGGCTCCCTCAGAATGACATTAATTTTATGAAGTTCGCTCAAATTATCGACAACAAGCGTGCCCGCATGTTGAAAAGCAGCTTTTAGGTCCGCATCTGTCTTATTGACACCATGTACAAGAATTCGCTCACGGGGCACACAGCCTGCTTTTGCAATCGCGATTTCTCCCTCGCCGGTGCAGTCCAGCCACAGGTTGTGACGTTGCGTCCATTGTGCCAGGGCAGTGCTCAGGTAGGCTTTCCCGGCATAGGTAACGGTAGCAAGCTCCGGGTAGAAAGAAGCGAGGGCCTCTTTATAGCGGGAAACGGCGTTGTCCATCGTCGCCCGGTCATAGATGTATAGCGGAGTCCCGTACTCATCTGCCAAAGAATCCAAAGCCTGACCGGCGATGGTCAGAGTGTCGTTTTCGATTTTAGTTGTATCGGGGAAAAGGGGCAGGCGATTCATTCCTGACCGAAATACAGATCCCACCATAGTTGCCAGTTCGGTTTTTGAGTCGGGATGGGGGTTGGCTCGGGGTTTTCTAGCGGAAGTTCACCCTCGTCTCCAATCACAACCACTGGATGGTCTCCCTCTTGAATCAAACCGGCGTTGCTGCGTGCTTCGCCTTCCACAACCTGATTCGAGGTAGCATTTGCCACCAGGGTTTCATAGGCTACTCTGGTTAGCGCGGCCTGGGTTGCTTCAGCGCGCGTGATCTCGGCCTGACGGTTGAGGTGGTCAAGTTCCTCCAGCCGGGTGTTGAAATCCACAATCACCACAACCAGGAACAGCACACCGGCGATGAGCGCAACGCGCCGCCAATCGATGGAAAGACGATTCATGCGCTTATCTTACCCTTTGTTGCAAAGCTTGGCAAGAAGGAGAGCCTCTGGTACAATTCGCTCCCGAGCGTTGTACCCTTCGCTCCAATCCTGCCGCATAGTGCGGCAATAATTTTGCCAGAAAGGGCTTGAAAAAATGAAAGTAATGTTGATTAAGGATGTTTATAAACTGGGCCGTGCCGGTGATGTGAAAAAGGTCGCCGACGGTTATGGACGCAACTACCTCGTCCCGCAGGGATTGGCCGTGCTGGCCACGCCGGGCGCGTTAAAGCAGGTTGAACGCATCCGCTCACAGGCTGAAATCCGCCGTGCTGAGATGAACAAGGAACTCCAGGGGCTGTCAGATGATATCGAAGGCGTAGTATTGACCTTTGCTGCCAAAGCCGGTGAAACCGGGAAACTGTACGGCTCGATCACCACACAGAATGTAGCCGACGCATTGCAGGAGAAGACCCGTTACGAGGTCAAGCGTCATCAGATCGATACGCAGCCCATCCGCAACCTGGGTGAATTCGCCGCCAATGTGCGCCTGACCATGGACCTGGTGCCTGAGATCAAGATCATCGTTTATCGTGAGGGCGAATCACCGGAGGATGTTACAAAGACAGAAGAAGCTGTTGCAGAAGAGACCCCGGCACCTGAAACGGCTGTAGAAGAAACACCTGTTGACGAAACTCCCGCCGCTGAAGATACGGTTGCAGAAGAGACCCCGGCACCTGAAGCGGCTGTAGAAGAAACACTTGTTGACGAAACTCCTGCTGCTGAAGGTACGGTTACAGGAGAAGCTGCTGAAGAAGAGACTCCTGCCACAGAAGAACCGGTAGCAGAGGAAGAAGAAACACCGGTTGCCGAAGAAACACCAGTTGATGAAAGCGAAGAATCGGTAGAAGAGACTTCCGAAGAAGATAAAGAATAAAAACTGAAACAACTGTGTTCATCACCGGTTTTTCCCGATCCCGGGGGCCGGTGATGTTCCGTTAAAATTGGTATCATTATGGCAGACACAATCGGCCAACGGCTCGAAAAAGCACGCCTGTCCCGCCATCTGTTGCTCGAAGAGGTGGCGGAGGCCACACGCATTCGTTTGGCCTATCTACAGGCTTTGGAAGCCGACGATTTTTCCGCTCTTCCCTCCCCGGTGCAGGCGCGCGGATTTCTGCGGAACTATGCCGAGTACCTGGATTTAGATCTTGATCGGATAGTTGACGAATTGCGCGCTGCGCAGACAGAACTTGCGGATGAGACCGAAGTTATATTCGAGGGGGAACAGACAACCCCTACACCAGTGCCAGAAATAACTGAGCCTGAAGGTGAAGAACCAGATGCAGAAACATCGGCAGAGCCGTTCTGGCAGACCTGGCTGAGAAGTGTCAAGAGTGAGACGGGGGAGGCGGATGAAAGCCCCGCGTCACAACCAGCCCTAGAGCCTGCTCCCGGTTTGGAAACAGAATCAACTCCCGAAACGGACGCAAGCCAGGAGGTTGAGAAAGAAGCGGCTGAGGACGAAGCTGAGAACGGAGTCCACCCAAAGCCCGCAATAACCTTCCTCGAATGGGCCAGTTCTTATCTTCCGCGCAGACAAACAGAAGATGTACCTGCGCTGGAAACCGAGGCGGAATCCGAACCAAAACCAAAATCGGACCCCGAACCGGTATCCGAAGCCGAAGGCGAGATTTCCGCTGAACCAGCGGAGACGTCGCAAGAGATCGTCAACCAAATTGCCCAGCAATTGCGCAGGCGGCGTGAAATGCTCAGCCTGACGTTGGATGAAATCGAACGTCATACACGCATGCGTGCACAGTTTATGGAGGCGCTGGAGAAAGGCAACTTTGACGAACTTCCATCGCCCGTCCAGACGCGCGGCATGCTTTCGAATTACGCCAGCTTTTTGGACCTGGATGTTGATGCTTTGCTGCTGCGATTTGCGGATGCGCTTCAAGCGCGCCATCGAGAACGCTATCCCGAAAAACCGGAAGGGCAGCGTAAGCGCTCCACTATCCCGGAGAATCTGCCCAGGTTACGGAGCTTTATTGCCGGGGATCTGGTCTTTGGCATTGGGATGGTGTTGCTACTGGTCGCATTCTCCGTTTGGGGAATCTCACGGGTGATCGCATTACAATCGGAACAGGAGACGGGAGTGCAAGCCGAAGCGACCGGACCGTCCATCTCAGAAGCGTTAATCGGCACGCCACAGGAAACGGTTGAAGTAGAAGCGACCTTGATTCCTGCTGAAGATACACCCATACCGGAACTGGCCGAAGGGACGGTTGAGATTCCAACCCTGGCTCCAAATGTGAACGTGCAGGTCAATATTGTGGCTGTAGAACGTTCCTATTTACAGGTGACAATCGATGGCGAAGTAGTTTTCGACGGTCGCACCATTCCCGGTAATGCCTACCCGTTCGAAGCTGAACAGAGTATCGAAGTGCTGGCTGGCAATGGCGCCGCGCTGCGAGTGGTTTATAATCAACGTGATCTGGGACTGTTGGGCGGTTTTGGGCAGATTGCCAGATACATTTACACAGTTGATGAAGTTGTGGTACCGACACTGGAGGTGCCACCCACGGCAACGCTTACACCGTTTATTTCGCCAACACCGTCTATTACTCCATCTCCTACAATTACGCCTACTGTTACCCGTACTCCTACGACTTTACCTTTGGATGTGCTGGAATAGTAGAATGAAAATGAATAATGGATCTTCCGTCTTCGGCGTTTTTTCGTCATAAACAGGATGACCAGAATAATTTAGTGGTAACAAATGACAAAAACAAACAAAAATACCTTTCACCTTGTTTCTCTCGGATGTGCAAAGAACACAGTCGATTCTGATTCGATGGCGCAGTTGCTGATGCGCGATGGCTATCGGGGCACGGATAATCCTGAAAAAGCCAATGTGCTGATCGTCAATACCTGCGGCTTCATTGGCCCGGCCAAAGATGAGTCTTTCGAAGTGCTGCGTGAATTGTCCGAGATCAAACGCAACGGTCAAATCCTGATCGCGGCTGGATGCCTTACACAACGCTACGGCGCAGAAGTGGCACAAAAAGTCCCTGGTATCGATGGCGTGCTCGGCACGCGGCGCTGGATGGATATCGTCCAGGTGGTACGCGAACTTCGTAAGGGGCCGCATCCCGAGCCTCTCTATCACCTGCCAGACGAGGCAGAAACAGTCGGCACAGACGAGCAGGATGCCCTGCGCGCCAGTGTGGCAGGGGCCAGCGCCTATCTCAAGGTGGCAGATGGCTGCCGCCGTCCGTGCGCGTTTTGCGCCATCCCGCTCATCAAGGGTACGGCCGTCAGTCGCCCGGTTGAGAGCATTCTCAACGAGGCCCGCATTTTACGCGATTCAGGTGTGCGCGAACTAGTTCTCATCGCGCAGGATACCACCGACTACGGTCACGACCTGGGGCTGAAAGACGGTCTGGCTATTTTACTGGAGCAACTTACCGATGCTGTCCCCGACATGGATTGGATCCGCATCATGTACGCCTATCCCGGCTACGTGACTGACCGCCTGATCGATGTGATGGCGGAACGCGAGCAGATACTGTCTTACCTCGATATGCCACTCCAGCACGCGCACCCCAAAACGCTGTATCGCATGAAGCGCCCGTCTAACATCGATTGGGTGCACAGGACGCTGAGTAAAATGCGCGCCAAGATCCCTAACCTGTCCATCCGCACCACTTTCATCGTCGGCTACCCTGGCGAAACGGATGAAGAGTACCAGGCATTGGTGGACTTTGTGGATGAGATCCGCTTTGACCGCGTGGGGACGTTCCAGTTCTCGTTCGAGGAAGGAACAACCTCCGCGCCTCTGGGCGACCCTGTGTCTGCCACCGTTAAACAGGCGCGCTTCGAGGAACTGATGGAACTCCAGCAGGGCATCTCGATGCAAATCAACCAATCTTACGTGGGCAAGACGCTGGACGTACTGGTAGAAGGCTTCGATAACGGCATCTCCGTCGGCAGGAGTTATCGGGATGCGCCTGAGATCGATGGATTGGTCTTTATCGAGGGCAGGCTCGAGCTGGGTCAGATCGTCCCGGTCCGTATCACGGGGGCCATGGCTTACGACCTGACCGGCGTTCCGGCGAAAAAGTCGGATATGGTAGAATTATCGATGTTGGCAAAATAATAAATTCTTATGGTGTGAAGGCAGGTTTGCTTCACACCATTTGATTGTAAGTCGTGCTTCAAAACGCCATGGGGGAGTGCGGCTGCAAAAACACAAAGGAGGTTCGATCCAATGTGTGGAATTGCAGGTGCCTATCAAGGCAATTCACATGAATCAGTAAACGAAATGGTGATGCAACTCAAGCACCGGGGCCCGGATGGGGAGGGGGTCATGCCGACCGATTCTGCAACGCTGGGTCATACGCGCCTGGCGATTGTGGACGTAGTTGGGGGGCACCAACCGCTTCAAGATGGTGAAGCCTGGATCGCGTTCAACGGGGAAATCTACAATTATATGGATTTACGTCAGAGTAAATTGAAAGGACAACAGTTCAACACGCGCAGTGATACCGAAACCGTGCTGCGCCTGTACCAGCGATTCGGGCCGAAATGCGTGGAAATGCTGGATGGCATGTTCGCATTTGCAATATCGTGGCAAGGGGAATTGTTCCTGGCACGCGACCCGTTGGGTATCAAACCGCTTTATTATGGCAAGAAGGATGGTAATTTGCATTTTGCGTCGGAAGTTAAGGCGCTATCGCTGGCGACCAACGATATCCGCGAATTCCCAGCTGGATATTGGTACCATAGCAGAAAGGGCTGGCAGCAGTATTACACGCTTGAAGATTCGTTGCTAGACGAAATGCCCGATGTACGAAGTGAAGACGATGCTGTGCGGGCTATCCGCGATTCGGTGCAGGAGGCGGTGCGTAAGCGACTCATGTCAGATGTGCCGTTGGGAGTCAGCCTGAGTGGCGGCCTGGACAGCAGCATCATCTCGATGATCGCCAGCCAGGAGACGCCCGGACTGCATTCGTTCGTAGTAGGCGTAGAGGGCGGCGAGGACCTGGAAGCCGCGCGCCTGATGGCTGATACGCTGGGAACTCAACATCACGCGTATATCTACAATGAACAGGATATGCTGAAAGTGCTGCCGGATGTGGTCTATTATCTGGAGTCCTTTGACCCGGCGCTTGTGCGCAGCGCTATCCCAAATTTTATGCTGGCCGAGATGGCCTCGGATTATGTCAAAGTGTTGTTGACCGGCGAAGGCGCGGATGAACTGTACGCGGGCTATTCCTATTTACAGCGCTTTGAAACGCCAAATGATCTCCAGAAAGAATTGGTCTACATCACCGAGGCTTTACACAACACCAACCTGCAGCGCGGTGATCGTATGTCGATGGCGCACGGGTTGGAAGCACGTGTTCCATTTTTAGATGTGGATTCGGTCTCGATGGCGTTGAGTCTGCCGCCAGAGTGGAAACTGCAGGATAACGGTCGACCGGCTAAGTCGTTGCTGCGACGCGCGTTCGAAGGTCATCTGCCGGATGAGATTGTCAATCGTCCCAAGATGAAGTTCTCGAAGGGCGCGGGCTCGTCTGACATCCTGGCGGAGCGCGCTGGCGAGAAAGTCTTTGATAACGAGTTCCAAAAGGAAAAAGAACGACTTCAGCATGATTGGGATTACACACTTCCTAACAAGGAAGCGCTGTTGTATTACAAGATGTTGCGCGAGCACTATCAGGATGAGTGGATCATGCCCAATATGGGCAGAAGTCGTAGCCTTTAGGGATTGAACGTAGCGCAGATGTAGGGAATAGCCACGGAGTCACAGAGTCATAGAGAGTACAATAATCTCTGTAACCTCGTGTCTCTGTAGTTAGCTTCTCGGATAACAAACACAGGGATGCAAGTATAATTCTTGCGCTTTCATTTTTTAAATCCAATCATTTGAGGAGCATTGATGATCGATATTTCAAACCCCAAGGTGAAAACCGCTTTGAACGCTGTGCGCCAGGCTGCAATACTGATGCGACAGATCCAGCGTGAGACCGTCGTTTCTTCCTTAACCAAGGACGATAAATCCCCTGTAACAGTGGCGGATTTTACGACACAGGCTATCATCGGCCGCTTTTTGTCGCAGGCCTTTCCGGATATTCCACTGGTTGCGGAGGAGACATCTGCCGCGCTGCGCGAACCTGATGAAAAAGAAACGCTAACAAAGGTGACACAATACGTTTCCAAAGTAATCCCAGATGCCACGTCAGATGCCGTATGCGAGTGGATTGATTACGGTGGCGCCGAGCCTGGAGAGCAATTCTGGGTGCTGGACCCTATCGATGGGACGAAAGGCTTCCTACGTGGTGACCAGTATGCTGTTGCGTTGGCACTGGTTGAGGATGGCGTGGTCCAGATCGGTGTGCTGGGATGCCCCAATCTGCGAGAGGCTCGCATCCCTGATATGGAAGGCCAGGGCTCGCTGGTTTTAGCCGTCCGCGGGCAGGGTACCTGGACTACCAGTATGGCTGAGGGCGATGAACAATGGGAGCAACTCAACGTTTCTAAACGAAATGATTCTACTCAGGCGCGGCTGCTGCGTTCGTTTGAATCGGGTCACACCAATGTAAGTCAGATCGACGAGCTGGCAGACTGGTTGGGCGTGGAAGTGGACCCAGTCCGCATGGATAGCCAGGCCAAGTATGCTGTGCTGGCGGCGGGCGGCGGTGAGGTCATCGTACGTTTGCTTTCGCCCAAACGCCCGGATTACCGCGAGAAGATCTGGGACCAGGCTGCCGGCTCCATCATTTTGGAGGAAGCGGGTGGTAAGTTGACAGACTTGTCTGGCAAGCCGCTTGATTTCACACAGGGGCGTTTGCTCACGAACAACCGTGGTGTACTGGCTACTAATGGCTTTCTGCATGAAAAAGTGTTACAGGGGCTGGTTGCCGTCAGGGCATAAAACAATCACAACAGTAAGCGAAGGGCGCACCATTTGGTGCGCCCGTTTTTTTATGAGGCTCTGGCAAATGCTGTAGCCGCCAGGATCAAGATGGAAAGGCCGATGTTCAAACGCAACAACAGCGTTTCCTGTCTTTGCAGTCGTTTCACTTCATCTTCGCTCACCTGTCCCTTTTCCATGCGCATCAAGCCGCGACGAATAGATGGCAGCACTTCCCAGGTCTGGATCGCGCTGACGACGATCATCAACGCAACCAGTGAATGCTTGGTCAGGATGGCTAACGACCATTGCCCGGTGGTTGAGAGAAAGCCGTCATAATGCGGGTTGACACTTAGCTGGAACAGACCGGTCACGATCAGGATTGCCAGACAGAACCAGGCCAAGGGCTCCAGACGTTTCTGAATGCCTTCGATAAAGGCCAGTTGATCAGCAGGCTTCAGTACGCGTTTGGCTGCCGGTAGCACCAGGATGGCAATCGCAGCCAGCCCGCCCAGCCAGGCGACCGTCGCCAGCATGTGCAGCCAGAATACGAGCGCAATGGCCCAGGTCGGCGGGGTTTCGAGCATGGATTAAGGGGCCGGTGGTGTTGTGTCAGTTGGTGTCGGTGTGGGTGTACCCGTGGGTTGCGGTACTGGAGTGTCCGTGGGGAGAGCGCCTCCATCCTGGGTATTCGTCGGAACGACAGACGTATCCGTTGTTGCAGTTGCCTGGGTGGTAGGCACGGCTGTGCCGGTTGGCGGGTAGCAGGCATTGTAAGCCTGGGTAGACCTTACAGCGGCCTCATCATTGAGTTCGCCAGCGGCCTGGTATTGCTCGTACGCATCGCAGAACTGGTCATCTGCAAAGAGTTCATCGGCATAACTTATGGTCGCGATGCGGTAGCGCTCGCTGGCAGTCATGGTGCCGTCCCAAATACCGGAGCCGTTCAACTGAGCGAAATACTCCGAAGCAAGCTGCCAGTTCAGTTCCCAGAAGCTGGCCGCGGTGATATAGAAGCGCGCGTTATCTCTCAGGATGTGCGCCACATTGTCGAGAGGCGCGAAACGCTCAGCCAGCGATAATTCGTAAATACCGCCTTCCAGGTTGCCGGCCTGGATCAAGTCCACGCCCAGGTTGCGCAGCGCGAAATAGTACATACCGTCCACTTCCACCGCATGGAAGGTCGAGTCTTTCGCCCGTAAGGTATCTAACACAGTCAGTGCATTCTGCCATTGTCCGGCAGCGACCAACTGCTTTGCCTGTGCAAGCAACCCATCGTAGTTGGTATCGTCAATGATCAATTCCGGGGTAGGGGAGACGACCGGTGTGGCCGTCGGGATGGTGGAAAGGACCATCACTTCGGTCAGCTTTTCCATCGCTCCCGGAAATGACGGGTCGATCCCGATGATGTACTCCAGACGCTGTTGGGCTGCGTTGTAACTGCCAAATTGAATGTCGACCAGAGCGCGCGAGAACTGGTCAGCCAGTTGCTGTGTGACTAACTCTCCCTGTGCTCGCTCGCGGATCCTGATGCCGCTCCGGTATCCGCCAAAGATGCCCAATCCAACGATCAGCAGGAAGATCAAGATGTTCAGGAAAAAACGACCGATGCGTCCTGCTATCTTTCTTTTGGGTTTAGGTTTGCTTTCTTGCGTGGATTCTATTGGCTCCTGGGGTGGAGCAGGTTTTTGTGCCTTATTTGGTTGTGTCACCTTGCTAGGCTGTGTGTTTTCGATTTCTTCAGACATGGCGCGAATTATACCCTTCACGGCCACAAATGTGTCATTTTTTTGAGTTGTGAAAGTGTCTTGTGTGGCCGTGGGTATTATATACCGCAGGGGGTTAAAGACTGAACAGCAGGCGGATTTCCTTCCAGATGAAGGGTAAAGCGATCAAACCGCCGACGAGGATGCCGATCAATGCAGTGATGATGGCCCCACCCGGCAGGTATAGTGCCAACAGGTAAGCGGATGCGCCGCCGATAAGCGCCGCCAGCGTCCCACGCACGAGGGAACTGCCTCCCATTATGGGAGCCCCTTCCAGCTGACGGTTAAGCCACCACATAACAAAGAGAGCTTCCACAGTATATGCCAGTCCAACTAAAGCGATACCGTTCGTGCCCCATTGTGGCATCTGACGGATGACCACTATACCGAAAATAACGAAAGCCGCTGTATTGAGGATGGAAGCCACCATCGGGCGGAGGGCATCCTGTTTTGCATAAAAGGCGCGCACACCCACTTCCAGTACGGTGTGACCGGCCAGGCCGAGTAGAAAGATGCGCGTTGTCCAGGTGAGCATGGTCGTGCCAATGTCATCGAAACCGAAGACAGCCGCTACCAGCGGGCGTAATCCGGCAGCGATGACCGCCGCCACTGGCAGGCTCAATGCCAGCATGATGCGCACGCCTTTATCGACCGTGGCGCGGAATTCATCCCATCGGTTTTGTGCGGCAAACTCCGATAGCGTTGGTAACAGGACGGTGGCAACGGTCGTGCCAATCAGCGTTTCTGGTACTTGAAAGATGAACCAGCCATAGGTCAGGATCGTAGCAGCGCCCACCAGGGGTAACTGAGAAGCCAGACTGTCACGGACGATGAAGATCAACTGGATGGCGAACATGGTTACCAGTCGGGGGGCGATCAGCTTGAGCACCTTGAGCACGCCTTCGTCCAGTTTGAGCGAGGGCGTCCAGCGGAACTGGTATTTGATCAACCCGGGAACCTGGATTCCCAAATGCAGCGCTGCCCCCAGGATCACACCATACACCAGACCATGAACGCCCAATCCCATTGCCGGCAGGCTCAGCGGGCCGAAGGTGTAGGGTTCACTGGGTGAAAAAATAAGTGCGCCGATGATCTGACCGAAATTGTAGAACAGGGGCGCCATAGCTGGCAGCAAGAAGTGCTGGTTGGCTTGCAGGCCGCCCATCACCAGCCCGCTGATGGAGAAGATAAGCGTGGCAATCAGGTTCAGGCGCATCAAGTTTGCGATCAGGGAACGCTGCACGGCTTCATATCCCGGTGCAATGCCCAGCCGGTTGCTGACAATTGGTTCAGCAAAGATAGCGATGATGATCGCAAAAGCGCCAGTTACAACAAAAGCCAGATTGGCAACCCGCGAAAAAACATTCCAGACGGCCGGGCGGCCCTGGCTGGTCATCATCTCGCTCAACACCGGGATGAGCGCCATCGTCATCGCCCCGCCTGAGATAAGCGCAAACAGCAGGTCAGGCAGATTGTTGGCCACGTTGAAGGCGTCCAAAGCAGTTGAACGCCCAAACTGACGGGCAATAATGCTTGTGCGCACGAAGGCAACCACTTTATCCAGCCCGAAGAAGACGATCAGGATCAGCGATGAACGCGTCAGGTGGGTCAGTTTTTTCATGAATCAGATATGTCAGTGCGAGCCCCGCGGTACTTACTACCTGGAAAGGAAGCGGGGCGTGGCAATCTCAAATAACCATATTACATAAGATTGCCGCGTTCGCTCCGCTCACTCGCAATGACACGTGCTAGTGATGGTGTTCAGCAGGCTTGCCAAAGCTCTCCGCGCCGGGTAACTTATCCGCCAGGTTAGCGGGTTTGTGGATCAACACCGGCAGGCATTGCGGACAGATGTAGATTTCATTTCCTTGGAACTTAATGGTCAACAGCGGTTTTTCGCTCTCGCTGGCATTGCAGTTCAGACAAACAGTCATCGGTGTCTCCTTTAATGAAATGAACACAGATTGTACCTGAATCTGTGTTCGTACGAACCAATCTCAGTGAACTCTTAGAGTGTAGCTCGAATGATGCTTCCATCTACTGGCAAAGCCACGCCATGGACGAAGGAGGCCGCTGGCGAAAGCAAAAATGCTGCCACGTTTGCAAATTCCTCGGGCTTTCCCATTCTCCCCAGCGGAATTTCGGCAGCTTGCTTGGCGGTCTCTTCCTCGATTGTCGTTGAATTATTCTTGGCACGATAAGCCATCAATTCCTGCACGCGTTCGGTCTCCGTCCAGCCGGGCAGGATGGAGTTGAAGCGGATGCCCTCTTTCCCCAACTCCAGCGCCAGGGATTTGGTCAATCCAACCGTCGCGGTGCGGATGCTGTTCGATAGCACAAGGTTTTGCAGCGGTTCTTTGACCACGTACGAGGTAACGGTCAAGACGCTGGCCGCCGCCGATTTTCTCAGGTGTGTCAGTGCAGCGCGGATCAAACGGACGTGACTCATAAATGACAGATCGACTGCCTTTTGCCAGGCGGCTTCGTCGAAGGACTCGAACGCGCCTGCGGGAGGTCCGCCCGTATTCGTGACAAGCAGGTCTAGTCCGCCAAGCGCATCAACCGCCGCCGCGACCACTTCCTCTGCGACACTTGCCTTGCTCACGTCTCCTGCCAGACCGACAGCCTGCGTGCCGGTTTCGGATGCGATCTTCTCCGCTGCAGCTTTTGCGTTCTCCTGGCTGCGGCTGTTGACGGCCACCCGGCAGCCCTCGTGCGCCAGCGTTAAAGCGGTGGAATATCCAAGTCCGCGTGATGCGCCGGTGACCAGGGCGCGTTTGTCTTTTAGTCCTAAGTCCATAGAAACTCCTTATTCAACATGTCATTGCGAGCGAACAAAGTGAGCGTGGCAATCTCCAGCTTGTCAGGAGATTGCTTTGTCGCTGTTCTCCTCGCAATCCCGCCGTGTTTTGGCGGGGCAATGACATCAGATAATTTCAATCCTCTCATCGATTACATCCCCATCTGTCCAGTTGCCCTCGACCCACTTGACTACTTTTTGCAATGACCGCTGCACCTGCTTCCCATCACTGTTGACCAGTGCACAGGCAATGACCGCCTCCTGCCACATATCCTGCCGTTCCATCTCCGCCACCGAGACGTTGAACTTCTTGTGAAGTTGGTGGAGCAGCGGCTTGAGCCGTCCGCGCTTTTCTTTCAACGAAGCGCAGCCAGGCAGTCGAAGGTGGATGGTGAGGAGACCGAGCATAAACTTATCTATGGTGGTTGAGTAGCCCTGAGCGGGTTTTGCGAAGGGTGTATCGAAACCACGATTCTATATATCTGCTTCCTGTTGGATTCCTTGAACCGAGCATAATCGGGCGATAGGACTTTGTCTTCATCAAACAGAGTTTACTTTTGCAACAACCTGGTAGTAATTATTCGTCCAATTCATTATCTACCTCATCCCAAGAACGAGCCACAGACGGATTGTTTTTCCATTCTTCATAATCTTCAGCCGCATTCTTTGAAACATCAGTATCTTCGAGCATCTCTCGTAAATTCTGAGCCAATTTTTCAGCATCCACCTGCTCGCAGACGATATCCTTCGTAATGAACGGCACACCCTTTTCCTCGCCCTCCCTGCGCGGTATCAACCAGGCATGGAAGTGCGGAATGCCTTCCAGGAAAACCACCTGATAGACACGCTCCGCCCCTGTCAGGGATTTGAGCGCCGCGTAGACCTTTTTCAGCAGCGGCCCATAGGCTGCTAACTCCTCCTCGTTGGCTTCAGCGAAATCCAGGAAATGCCGTCGGGACTCGACGAACAGCGTTCCCAACGGCCCCTTGTCCGCAGGCGCGTGGCAGACCAGCCAGTGCGCGCCCTCGTAGATGGACCCTCCCGGCGGCGGGGCGACTTCGCCTTTGTGTTTTTGGCAGAGAAAACAATCCATTTTAGTCTCCGATTCCCAAATCCCGATTTACGATTTACGAATTCCGTTTTACAATCTCACCAATGGACACCGAAAAAATCTACAACCTCGCCCTCGATTACCTCTACTCTTTTGTAGATTATAGCCTCAAACACGCTTCCGAGCTGGCTAAAGCCGATTTCAACCTTGACCGCATGCGTGACCTGATGGCCGAACTGGGAAATCCCCAGGAAAAGTATCCCATCATTCACGTGGCCGGGACGAAGGGCAAAGGCTCGGTCAGCGCGTTGGCGGCTAGCGTGCTGCAGGCGGCTGGCTACAGGACTGGCCTGTACACTTCCCCGCATTTGCAGGATTATGCGGAACGTATCCAGGTGGATGGGCAACCCATCCCGCACGAAGATTTGGCTGCACTGGTGGAAGAAATA
>JBAVJG010000494.1:0-6958 GCA_049687655.1 Anaerolineales bacterium
GCCGTCGCCGTGGGTATCCCATAACGCCAGCGCTTCTTTGACCTCATCGATGATTTCCTGCTTCTTGTCAGCGGACATCATGTCGAAACCGGGATCGATCATCTTGGCGTTCTCTTCCACCGTTAGATCGGGATTCTTCTCTTTGTTACCCAGAATCCAGGTCTCGCGTTCAGTGACGATCTCATTACGGAATTCACTCTTGGCCAGTTCGTAACCCCATTTGCGGAAGGCACCTTCGGTGAACTTCATGATATTGCCTTTGTGCACCAGGCTGATGTCCTTGCGACCGTTATCCAGCGACCACTGGATGGCGGCTCGAACGAGGCGGTACGTTCCTTCTCTGGAGACCGGCTTGAGGCTAATGCCGGCCGTATCCGGGAAGCGGAATTTGGCATACTGTTCGGGGAATTTCTCTTTCAGCATGGCGATGAATTCGGTATTTTCGGGTGTGCCGTATTCAAACTCTGCGCCCGTATAAATGTCTTCGGTGTTTTCTCGGAAGATCACCATGTCCACATATTCGGGGTGCTTCACGGGCGAAGGCACGCCTTGCAGGTACTGTACCGGACGCTGGCAGACATACAGATCTAGATGCTTGCGCAGGGCTACATTCAGGGAACGGATACCGCCGCCTATAGGAGTGGTCAGCGGGCCTTTGATACCGACAAGAAATTCGCGGAATGCGGCGATTGTTTCTTCGGGCAGCCAGTCATCGAATTTGTGGAAAGCCTTTTCGCCTGCGTAAACTTCCATCCAATGAATTTTGCGCTTACCACCATAGGCCTTCTCAACAGCCGCATCGAATACTTTAACGGCAGCACGCCAGATGTCTCGCCCCGTACCGTCGCCTTCGATAAATGGCAGGATTGGATTATCGGGTACCTGCAGTTGTCCATCCCGCATACTGATCTTTGCCCCGTCTGTGGGGACTGTTACATTCTTATAAGCCATGAAAGTTTCTCCTTTGGAATATTGCTTTTTGCATTAATCACTCAGTTTAGACAATTACGCAATACTGTGTAAATTCGCGGGCGGATTATAGCATGTCCTTTGGGTATACTATGCCCTTTGGGTATAGCATGCCCTTCAGGGTATAGCACGCTGATCGCCGGACAAAGCAGTTATTTTGCACTACAGTGACGTTTGTTGCGCACTACAGTATTTAGATACAGATCCCTTCGATTTGTTGCATTTTGCATTATACCCTTGACAATATATGGGGGTTGCATATAATCACGCCCGATATGTACGTATTTATGGTCTCAAAGAAAGATAAACAACGCATCGTTCAAGCCCAGCCTGTATCATCCCCGACGGGGGGTATCGTTATCGAAACCCGGAGAGCCGCTAAAAGCGGCTCTCTTTTTTTATACCTTGCTTCCCCTCTCCGTCTTAGGAGAGGGCCGGGGTGAGGGTCAAACCCAAAGGAGGAAGAATGTCTGAACAATCCCCATCCCAGGTACTTGGTTATCTGCCCGAGGACAAACCGCCGCTCGGAGCTATGCTCTCGCTTGGTTTCCAGCAGGTACTGACCATGTTCCCGGCTACCGTGTTGGTTGCAATTCTGACCAAGTTCGATGTCGGCGTGACGTTGCTGGCGTCCGGCATTGGCACGATCATCGCCCTGTTGATCTCGAAGCGGAAGATTCCCATGTACTATGGCTCATCATTTTCATATATTGCTGTGGTGGTGACCGCCATGTCGCTCTACGCCGGAGACTGCTTTGCCGACCCGACTACTTTCTATTGCCCAGAAGGTGTGCGACTGGTGCAGGTTGGCATTATGGGCACTGGACTGTTCAACATCCTGATTGGCCTGCTCATTATACGAGTCGGCAAAGCTGCGTTAGATAAAGTCCTGCCGCCCATTGTGACTGGCTCAGTCGCAATTGTCATTGGTGTGGCGCTGGCAGGTGCGGCGCTCAATATGGCCTCTGCCAACTGGCTGGTGGCTTTCGCTACGCTTTTCGCCACCGTACTCTTCTCGGTCTACCTGCGCGGCAAGGGATTGCTTGGCATGTTACCTATCCTATTCGGTGCGCTGGTTGGCTACGTACTTTCTGCTGTCCTCGGCATTGTTGACTACAGCGTCATCACTAATGCGGCCTGGGTGCGCATGCCCAATATCACGCTCCCGGCTTTCACCGATCCCAACGCCTGGGGATTGGTGCTCAGCATCGCGCTGATCGCCATTGCGACCATTCCCGAATCCACCGCACATCTGTACCAGATGAGTCTGTATATTGATGAACTGGCCCAGGAACTCGGGCGCAAACCGCTCGCCATCAAGGACCTGATCGGTCTCAATCTGGTGGCCGACGGCGCAGATGACATGATTGTCGGTTTCTTGGGCGGTGCAGCGGGGACAAACTACGGCGAGAACAATTCGCTCATGGCCATCACGCGCAACTACTCCGTACCCGTACTGATGACGGCCGGCGTCATCGCTATCCTGCTCGGATTCGTTGGCAAGCTGGCAGGCATCGTCAACAGCGTCCCGGTCGCGGTTACAGGTGGGCTGGCGATTTACCTGTTCGGTGTGATAGGCATGCAGGGTATCGCCCTTCAAATGTCGGAGAAGGTGGACCTGTTCTCGCCTGCCAACTTGGCAGTCGGTGCGACCATTCTGATTACCGGTATCGGCGGCTCCCTGGCGCTCGAAAACGGACTGTTTCCCTTCGTCATCCCCGGCGTTTTCCCCAGCGGTATCCCGGCCATCGTCTTCTCGGCTATTGTAGGTATTTTGATGAACCTGGTCTTCGTCATCTTCAAACCGCAAGATTAATTCAAAACTGACCAACTGTTATATACTGGAGATTGGGACGTTCTATGGCGTCTCAATCCCCTTACTATGCCCGGGCCACAGCGCATCCCAAATATTCCCTGCCCGCATCTTCCTACGCTCGAATCTGTTACTGTTTTCTTTCAACCTTCAATCTGTGACTTTCAACTACTAAGATGCTAAAACTCCCCGGATTAATCGACCCCCACGTCCATGTACGCGAACCCGGACAGACCCATAAAGAGGACTGGGATACTGTGACTCAGTCCGCTCTGGCGGGTGGTGTGACCATGATTCTTGCCATGCCCAATACCAGGCCACCAATCTTCGACGCCTCCACCCTGGATCTGGCGCTTGCTGCCGCTAAATCAAAAGCGCGCTGCGACTATGCCCAATTTGTCGGCGCTGGCCCTGACAATGCCGAGGCCGTGGCGCAACTCGCGCCGCGCGCTGCCGGCCTGAAAATGTACCTCGATTCAACCTTCGGCGAACTGCGCCTGGACGATATGACTCTCTGGATGCCGCACTTCGAAAAATTCCCGAAGGATATCCCGATCGTGTTGCATTCCGAATCCCGCACCATGGCCGCCGGGATATTATTCGCCGCCATCTATGACCGCCCCGTCCACATCGCGCATATCTCGTTGAAAGAAGAAGTCCTGCTTATCAAAGCCACCAAGGAACGCGGAATCAAAGTGACCTGTGAAGTCTGCCCACATCACTTATTCCTGACAAAAGACCTGACAGGTTTTGGAAACCTGTCAGATCTAACACCTGGTAGAAAAGAAGTCCGCCCGCGCCTCGCCACGCAAGAAGACGTGGATGCCCTATGGGCCAACCTCGATATAATCGACTGCTTCGCCACAGACCACGCCCCGCACACCCTCGAAGAAAAAGATTCTGACAACCCGCCGCCCGGTTTCCCTGGCGTGGAGACCATCCTGCCGCTGTTGCTGACTGCAGTAGACAATGGACGGGTGACGGTAGACGATATTATCGAAAAAATGTATACCAATCCCAAACGCATCTTCAACCTGCCCGACCAGCCCGAGACCTGGGTCGAAGTGGACGAGAACGCCAGCTACGAAATCCACGCTGCGGACCTTCACTCCCGCTGCGGCTGGACGCCCTTCGAAGGCTGGCAGGTCAAGGGGCGGGTCACGCAGGTTGTTTTGCGTGGCGAAAAGGCGTATAAAGATGGGAAGGTGTTGGCGGAAAAAGGATTTGGGAAGAATGTCAGAGAGTAATGTTGCGAGCGACCGAAGGCCATCCGCCCCGCGAGGACATCGGCCCGAGACGGGGGAGCGCGGCAATCTCCAACGAAACGGGAAATGCTTGTAGCCGGGAGATTGCCACGCCCTCGATACTCCGCTTCGCGGTACTCGACCAGCGAGGCTCGCAATGACAATTGATATAAGAGGTTAGTATGAAATTCAATGGATAATATTGCTCACTCTGCTTCTCTCCGCGTGCATGCCAGAGAATCCTGCAACCGAAGCACCTACGGAAGAAATCGCAATAGAAACGGAAGCTGCTGTTGTTACAGAGGAACCCGTTGCAATGGAAGAACCTATTAAAATCGAAGCACCGACAGAACCGACTACTGAAGAACCGCTCATTTGCGTGGAATTGCTCACCCCCGAAAACGCCATCGAAGTGCCCGCCGTTGGAAAAGTCACTTTCGAATGGACAGCCCTCGAAGGCGCAGACACCTACCTGCTGACCTTCACGCTTCCCAATGATGAAATCATTACCTTCGAAACCGACGACACAACCCGCGACCGCTACATGGAAGCCTTTGTGCAGAACGGCGAATACCAGTGGAACGTGACCGCCCTGGCCGGGGACAGAAACCAGATTTGCAGCAGCGATTTTTTCATCTTCACCAAGCCTACCTCGGAGAACGCGCCGCAGGTGGATGGTGGCGTCGATGGCCCGCCGCCACCAGGGATCATAATTGAACCTCCCATTGGTGGGTAACTTGAAAATGCATGGATTTTGCAATTTTATGGGAAGCAGGCTGAAGGTTGTTCGAAGCGATGAGAATCAAGTTCGAGAAAGTGAAATAATAGAACGCGGATGTTGCGGATAAAACGGATGAACGCTGATTGTCAAAAATAAAAAAAGAATCCGTGTGAATCCGCCCCATCCGTAAAATCCGCGTGCCATTAGTAGTCAACTAAAAGGAGAAAAATATGCCCACTGATCCCCAATCCCCCTACCTGCCATTTGGCGACAACACCCACGCGCCCTGGTACGGCAAGGACATCATATCCGTCAAGCAGTTCAGCCGCGCCGATTTGGAATACATCTTCGGTGTGGCGCACGAGATGCGCGGCATGGTCGAGCGCGTGGGGACGTTCGATCTGCTGAAAGGGAAAATTCTGGCGAACCTGTTCTACGAACCGTCCACGCGCACCTCCTCGTCCTTCACGGCGGCCATGGAACGGCTGGGCGGCAGCGTCATCCCGATCAACGAGGTGAAATACTCCTCGGTCTCGAAGGGCGAGAGCCTGCCCGATACCATCCGCACGCTGGAATGCTACGCGGATGTGATCGTGCTGCGTCATCCCGAAGTCGGCTCGGCAGCCATTGCGGCCAAAGCAGCCAAGAAACCCGTGCTCAACGCCGGCGATGGCGTGGGCGAGCACCCCACCCAGGCGCTGCTCGACCTCTTCACGATTTTTGAGGAGCTTGGGGAAGGTCGCGTGGATGGTCTGACCATCACCTTGCTTGGCGATCTGAAGTATGGACGCACCGTCCACTCGCTGGCGCGCCTGCTGACGCTCTTCGACGTCAAGCTCAACTACGTCTCGCCCGACATCCTGCGCATGCCCAAGGATGTGATGGACGAGGTGGCCGCCAAGGGCATCCCGCAGGCAGAGTTCGACTCGCTCGAAGAGGCGCTGCCCCAAACCGACGTGCTGTACGTCACGCGCGTCCAGAAGGAGCGCTTCGAGAACCCCGCCGATTACCAGAAGGTGGCAGGCGCCTTCGTGGTCGATCCCGAAATTATGAAAGCCGCCAAGAAAGAGATGATCGTCATGCACCCGCTGCCTCGCGTCGGCGAGATCAGTCCCGACTTCGACAACGACCCTCGCGCAGCCTACTTTCGCCAGATGGAGTATGGGCTTTATGTTAGGATGGCGCTGCTGGCGATGGTGCTTGGTAAAGCGTAAATAAATAGAACACGGATGATGTGGATTCGACTGATTTGCACGGATAAAAAAAGGTATTAATAAATCTGTGTAAATCCGTCTGATCCGTAATATCCGCGTTCTATTCAAAAGGGAGAAAAGATGCTCCATGAAGAGATAACATCTGACATCATCAATGCCTTCTATCATGCTTATAATACGCTTGGCTATGGTTTTCTAGAAAAAGTCTATGAAAATGCACTTGCCAAAGAATTAGCGAAACGTGGTCACTCTGTCAAGCAACAAATTCCCATCCAAGTTTTTTATGAAGGCGAAACGGTTGGTGAGTATTTCGCTGACATCTTAGTAGACAACAAAATTATCCTTGAGTTGAAGGCCGCCGAAGAAATTATCAAAACACATGAAGCCCAACTGGTAAACTATCTTAAAGCAACTGATATTCAAGTTGGTTTGTTGTTGAACTTCGGACCCAAAGCCGAATTCAAACGAAAGATTTTCACCAAAAGGAGAAAATAGAACGCGGAAGACGCTGATTTAACAGATTTCCACAGTTAAAAAAGCTGCGAGAATCCGTTTGATCCGTTAAATCCGCGTTCCATTCACATCATGGAAACTTTCTTTTCTTTTTTGGAAAAACGCGTCGACGATTGCTCCTCGCTGCTCTGCATTGGACTCGACCCGCACATCTCCGACCTCGAGGAGTCCACCGCCGCATCGGCCCTGGATTTCTGCCTGAATCTCATTAAACAGATCTCTCCCTACGCTGCAGCCTTTAAACCAAACGCCGCCTTTTTTGAATTCTTTGGCCCCGCAGGCTGGACCGCGCTCAAGCAGGTTATCGAGGCTGTCCAGGAAGAGTCGGAACGCAAAGGCTCGATGATCCCCGTTATTCTGGATGCCAAGCGTGGCGACATCGCCTCCACTGCCGAAGCGTATGCCAAATCCGCGTTTGAGGGTCTTGGCGCACATGCCATCACGCTCAACCCATATCTCGGCAAAGATTCGATCGATCCGTTTT
>JBAVJG010000495.1:0-8361 GCA_049687655.1 Anaerolineales bacterium
GAGGCCACATGAGCGTTTTATCTGGTGAGCAGAGACTTATGACTTTTACACAATCTGAATTTGATATCCGCCTCGAATGGGGCGAACAGGGTGTCAACCTTCTCGCACCTATCAGTGATGTGGTCATTATCGTAGATGTGCTCTCCTTTTCCACAAGCGTTGAGATTGCTACTAGCAGGGGAGCAACCGTTTATCCTTATCATGGAGAATTGGATATGGCGCAGGAATTTTCCCGCTCAGTTGGAGCGGAACTAGCTGAAAAGAACAGGGATGCCAAATACTCGCTTTCTCCACAGTCGATGTTGACAATTCCCAAAAAAATCAAACTGGTTATGCCTTCGCCGAATGGCTCAAGACTGAGTTTGTCTGCAGGGATAACACCGACTATGGCAGGTTGTCTCAGGAATGCGAAATCTGTGGCTGAAACTGCGGCAAAATATGGCAATCGAATCGCTGTCATCCCTGCCGGAGAACGCTGGCCTGACGGTAGTTTGCGTCCCTCGTTTGAAGATTTGATCGGAGCGGGCGCGATTATCAGTACCCTGAGTGGTACATGTTCCCCTGAAGCGCATGCAACCAAATCCGCTTTCGAAAGTGCGGAAAGGGATCTGCAAAAATTGTTGCTTCAATGTGTTTCGGGGAAAGAGTTGATCGAGCGCGGCTATAAAGACGATGTGTTGTTGGCATCAAAATTGAACGTAAGCGATTGTGCTCCGATCCTACAAGATGGTGCTTATATTGCAATGGGAAAGGTGTAATTCCATGAAAGAAATTGCTGTCAACGTGGCTGTACTTCAGGATGATAAAATCCTGCTCACACAACGGGACGATTTTGAAACCTGGATTTTGCCGGGCGGGGGCGTTGAACTCGGAGAAAGTATTGCACAGGCAGCCATTCGAGAGACGAAAGAAGAAACAGGCCTTGATGTCGAACTGACAAAATTGGTTGGCATTTATTCTCGTCTGGGTAACTTTTTAGGGGGTCATATTGTGTTATTCACGGGCAGGCCGATTGGTGGAGAAATAAAATGCCAGGCGGGCGAGACGATAGCCGTGGAATGGTTCCCGTTCGACCAGATTCCAAGTCCGCTTTCGTTAGGCCATAAGAAACGGATTGAAGATGTAATAAGTGGGGTTGGAGGCAGCATATGTGTTTCGCAGGTTTTCAATTTACAAAATTATCCTGAAGGAATGGATCGGAAAAGCCTATACGATCTTCGAGATAATTCGGGAATACCCCGCCAGGATTTTTATCTACAATTGATTGAGGGGGCAACTTATAACGAAAAAGTCGAAGTCGGAAATGTATAATTCCTTTCGTTCACTTTTATTCCGACTTGACCCCGAAACTGCCCACCATCTGACTTTGCAATTGATGCGAATTGGCGGTATGCAGCCGATCAACTCAATTTTGCAAAAGATATATTCTGCCCCGACCAGGCCAGTGCAAGCCTTTGGCTTAACCTTCAAAAACCCTGTCGGTCTCGCAGCCGGTTATGACAAGGATGGCATCGCCGTGCGTGGACTATCCGCGCTGGGGTTCGGACACATCGAAGTTGGGACGGTTACGCTGCATCCGCAGCCGGGCAATCCGAAACCGCGTATCTTCCGGCTGGTGAAGGATGAAGCGGTAATTAATCGTATGGGATTTCCAGGGAAAGGAGCAGAGTATCTCAGTGCTCAGTTGTCAGTAATTCGTAAACAACGTCCACGGTCTACCGTCCTCGGTCTGAATCTAGGCAAAAACAAAGACACCCCGCTCGAAGAAGCTGCCAGCGACTACATTACGCTAATGCAGACTTTTACCCAATTTACCCAAAGAACGGGCACAGGCGCTTCCCTGGCTGATTACCTGACCATCAACATCTCCTCTCCGAACACCGTTGGACTGCGACACTTGCAAGGGCGGGAAATGCTGGAAAATCTTTTGGGCAAAGTTGCTGCCGAAAAGGTAAGAGCGACTGGCCAGTCTCCCCTACGGACAATACCGATTTTAGTTAAGCTTGCTCCCGACTTGACTGATGAAGAACTCGACGACGCCATTGGTGTCATCCTGGACTCCGGCATGGACGGAATTATCGCCACCAATACCACGCTGGCACGCGAGGGGCTGCGATCACAGCATCGGGGTGAAACAGGCGGGGTAAGCGGGAGCCCGCTCAGGGTCCGAAGTGAAGCGCTGCTGGAGAAGGTCGTCCGGCGGGTGGATGGCCGAATCCCCATCATCAGCGTAGGCGGTATCATGAGTCCCGAAGATGCAAAACGTCGCCTCGACATGGGGGCGACGTTGATACAAATCTATACCGGACTGGTCTATCGCGGACCAGGATTGGTCAAGTCGATAATAAACGCCTTGTAGGGGCGGACCCGCCTGGATATGATGAATGTGCTTCGATAAATCATGAAGGGTCGCCCCTACCTTCCTTCTTCTTGAACTCCTCTGGGGTGGCCTCCATATGTTTGGCGACCATCAAAAGGAAGCGTCCCTGCGTGAACGAATGCAGCCACTGACCGGCTTTTTGTCCTTCTTCCGATTTGAGCGCATTTTCCAGATCTTCGCGCGAGTCAAAATACAACTCGTGGATTTTCTTGTAATTCATGTTCGGCGGACCGAAAACCAGTTCGTCGATGTCGCCCACCATTTCCTTACGCAGGCCAGGCATTTGTTCGGCTAATCCTAAAAACTTTTGCCAGCCCGGCTCGAAGGACGCCCAGGCAAAAGGTGGTAAAAATAGTATCACCAATTTGTACATGTTTGACTCCTGCAATGATTATACAAGACCTTTTATGGTATGATACCGCCGCAATAGGAAAACTAATATGGAAGATAAAATTACAATCATCGAAGGCCCACCCCCTGTTTTCGAGCAGGTACAGGATGGCTGGGCCATGGGTCTCAATGAAGGCCCAATATTGACTGTTCCCGCCCTTACCCGCCTGCGCACGTTTAATGGCCCTGCACTGGTTGAACGCTGCTACCGCGCCTGGCACAAACAAACCCCTATCCACCTCCATTATCGCAATGAAATGGGATTGGAGCAAACCGCCCCTATCCTGGCTGCTCGCAACGTAGACACCGACGATGGCCATGTGCTGCTATTGTGGGTCTATCTCGACAGCGAAAAAGTTGAGTATGAGATAGATTTCGGAGATGATGAAGGGTACGAAGACGACTTCGACGAATAGAACTAGACCGGGCTGAAAGGCCCGGTCTTCCTTTTCAGCGGGTAAAATAGGGACATGACCACGCTTCTTACTGGACTTCAATCTGCTACGCTGACGATCAGCCTCAACCGTCCCGAACGTGCCAATGCATTCAACTTCGAGATGATCGCTGAACTGCGAACGGCACTTAAAGAAGCTGCCACTGACTCGCAGGTCCGCTGCGTGGTGTTGACGGGCGCAGGCGACTCCTTCTGCGCCGGGCACGATATCACTGAAATGCTGGCTGCCCAGGAGCAGAAAATCTCCTACCGCGAACATTTAGACGAGACTTACAATCCGCTCATCCTGCAAATCCGCCAATTGGAAAAGCCCGTCATCGCGGCGGTCAATGGACCGGTGGCTGGCGCGGGATTGGGTGTGGCGTTGGCCTGCGATATGCGGGTTGCCGCCGAGACCGCTCTCTTCACGGTAGGCTTCTCCGGTATTGGACTGGTGCCCGATTCGGCGGTGTCACTGTTGCTGCCTGCGCTGATTGGATTGGGACGTGCTACAGAGTTCATCTTTACCAATCAACCTGTTACCGCATCACAAGCTTTGGAGTGGGGTATGCTCAATCAGGTTGTGCCGGAAAGCAAGCTGGCAGAAGTTACCGGGAAAATCGCAGCTGGCATGGCTACTGGACCAACTGGAACATATGGACTGACCAAACGTCTCTTCAACAAGAATGTGTTGCCCAATCTGGAAGAAGCCTTGGCATTTGAAGGCGAATTGCAGGAAAAAGCCAGCAGAGGGAAAGAGCATATTGAAGGGGTGAAAGCATTTTTGGAAAAACGAAGGCCGAGATTTGAATAATATAATGGAATTTGAACCCGTCATTGGCCTGGAAGTCCACGCGGAGCTGCGCACGAAGTCGAAGATGTTTTGCAGCTGCGCTGTCGTCGATTCTGTTTCTGCGCCGCCAAATACTGCTGTGTGCCCTGTTTGCGCGGGTATGCCCGGTATGTTACCGGTAGTCAACCGCATGGCCGTGGAGTTCGGCATCCGTGTAGCACTGGCGCTGGGTTGCACGGTCAACCCGGTCAGTATTTTTGCGCGCAAGAATTATTTTTATCCCGACTTACCAAAAGGCTATCAAATTTCCCAATACGAACAGCCGCTGGCCGAGTATGGAAAGCTGGTTATTGACACGTCCGAAGGCGAGAAAACCATCCACGTGTTACGTGTGCATTTGGAAGAAGATACCGGCAAGCTGACCCACGTCAACGGCGGTTCGCTGGTCGACCTGAACCGCGCAGGCGTGCCTCTACTGGAGATCGTCTCTGATCCGGACATGAGTTCAGTGGAGGAAGCGCGCGCCTACGCTGAAGCTCTGCGTGACATCCTGCGTTATCTGGACGTCAACTCTGGTGACATGGAAAAGGGGGTAATCCGCTTCGAGGCCAATATTTCGGTACGCGAGATGGGCACGGACGTGCTCAACAAACGCGTCGAGATCAAGAACCTGAACTCCTTCCGCGCGCTCGAACGGGCGACTGCCTTCGAGATCGAGCGTCAGAGCAGGATTCTGGCTGAAGGGGGCGAAGTGGAACAGGAGACCCTGGGATGGAACGAGACCAAGGAGACGACCTATTCCCAGCGCAGCAAGGAAGACGCACATGACTACCGCTACTTCCCCGAACCGGATCTGCCACCGTTAGTTGTGGATGAAACTTGGCTGGAACATGTCCGCGCTGAATTGCCAGAACTGCCGCGCGCCAAACGTCAGCGCTTTATCGAGCAATATGGTTTGACGGAATATGATGCGAGCGTGTTGACGAACGAAAAAGCCATTGCTGATTATTTTGAACAAACCGTTAATCGTAAAGCCAAAATCGTAAATCCCAAATTGATAGCTAATTGGATGACCGGCGATCTGTTCGGGTTGATGAACCAGGCTTCCATAACGGTAGCAGATTTGAAAATCCGGCCTGAAGCGCTGGCGGAACTGGTCGGGCTGGTGGCTGCAGGGGAGATCAATCAGTCCACAGGCAAGGCTGTTCTGTCTGAAATATTCCAGTCCGGGAAAAGCGCAGGGGAGATCGTCAAAGCGCGCGGACTGAAACAGGTATCGGACGAAGATTTGATCTCCGGCTTGGTGAAGCAGGTCTTGGAAGAAAATCCTGATGCAGTTGAAAGTTTCAAAGCCGGAAAAGAGTCCATCGTCAATTGGCTTTTTGGACAGGTGATGCGCAAGGCGCAGGGGAAGGCCAACCCACAGGTGGTGCGGGCGGAGTTGGAGCGGAAGTTGAAGAAGCATTGATCGTGTCTAAACTAACACGAGGTGAAGTGCAAACTTTTTTAGCGTCTGCTGCAGATTCGTTCCCGCATGATGAGTGCCTGACTTGTGAATGTTTTCTTGGTTATGTGATGCGACTGCGATTGGATTCTGATGAGCATGGCCGGGAGATTGTCGCGAACTATCAAGTAGAAAAACAGAATATCCATAGTTGCCTGGGCTGCGATCCCTGCCTGCCGGCTGATCTGTATACTGAATACATCCGCAAGAGGCAACCGCCGCTGATTACCATTTTATGAGTTTTGTCCGACATATTTATAACATTATATATTGACGTCTATCGTAACCTCGTGTATTGTTAAGAGGCACAACATAAAAGGCGATAGCTCATTATGATACTTGTTTGTGCCATATGAAAGAGATCGAGCGGGCCCCAGACCTGGGATGCCCGCTTATTTTTTTCTAAAAATTACTTAGCTACTCTTAGGAGAAAAAATGTCCGAACAGATCAACGCTTTTGAAATGGCGCAGGAGCAATTTGACAGCGTCGCACAAATGCTCAACCTGGACCCCGGTATCGCCGAGGTCTTGCGTTGGCCGGCCCGCGAATACTCCTTCCGCATCCCCGTGCGTATGGACGATGGCTCCTTACGTGTTTTCCAGGGTTTTCGCGTGCAGCACAATGACGCCCGTGGCCCGAACAAGGGTGGTATCCGCTTTCATCCGTCCGAGACGATGGACACCGTCCGCGCACTGGCAACCTGGATGACCTGGAAATGCGCCGTAGCCGACATCCCGCTTGGCGGCGGCAAGGGCGGGATCATCGTTGATCCCGCTACACTTTCGCCCCGCGAGAAGGAAGAACTCTGCCGCGGCTGGGTAGATATCATGTGGCGCAACGTCGGTCCGCGCCAGGATGTGCCAGCCCCAGACGTCGGCACCACCCCGCAGATGATGGGCTGGATGATGGATGAGTATTCCAAGCTGGTAGGCGAATACACCCCCGGTGTGTTTACCGGTAAACCACTGGGTGGCGGCGGTTCTGAAGGTCGTACCGAAGCCACTGGTTATGGTGTGATTTACACGGTGCGCGAAGCCATGAAACACTTGAAGATGGATTCCACCAAGTCTGTCGCGGCATTGGAAGGATTTGGCAATGTCTCGCAATACGCAGCCATTGGCTTTGTCGAGATGCTGGGCGGAAAGATCGCCTGCGTCTCTTGCTGGGACCGCCATGACAAGACTTCCTACACATACAGCCACGAGCAAGGTTGTGACCCACACTTCCTGCTCAGTATCACCGACCAATATGGTACCATCGACAAGGCCGTTGCCGAGAAGGCCGGCTATCTGGTTGAGGATGGCGAAGCCTGGATCACCAAAGAAGCCGATGTGCTTATCCCGGCAGCCATTGAAGGTCATGTCAATGAAGAGACCGTAACGAAGATGTCCAAACGCGTCAAGATCGTGGCCGAGGGCGCCAACGGTCCCTGCACGCCCGAAGCCGACGAGTATTTCAAGGCCAACGGCATCTTTAACATCCCCGACTTCCTGTGCAATGCGGGCGGTGTGACCACCTCCTATTTCGAGCAGGTGCAGAATGATATGAACTTCTACTGGTCGAAGGAAGAAGTGCTGGAAAGACTGGATCAGAAGATGACTTCCGCCTTCAACGCTGTGCTCACGATGAGCGAGAAGGAAGGCGTCTACATGCGTGATGCAGCCTACATGGTTGCCATTGACCGCGTGGTCAGGGCCATGGAACTACGCGGCTGGTTCTAAAACGTATGGAGTAAACGGTGATCCATAATTGGATAAGAAAAGGCGTGCCTGTACTGACCCCATAAAACCGACACGACAAGAAAGCGCCCCTTATTTTCGGGGTTCTCTCATTCAACTGCGTTACACCTGAAATTAAAGACCAACAGGCACCGAAGTGCCTGCTGGTCTTGAGGGGGGAGGGACACCACCGTCTGTTCAACATGGGGGGGACATGCTGTCCAGATTGTTCGGTGGGTGACACCTAAAATACCAATAAAAGGGAGGGCAGGTGTCGTTATGAATAATATACACTTAATTCATCTGAATTACATTAATATAAGATTAGAAATTTGAGCCAAATTGTCCAATTTAATCCCCCACAATTCCTAATTTACATGTAAAGTCGCCATTAATGTCGCTTTACTCAGTTCGGTGCCCTTTCGAATCGAAGATCTTCAACCATTCGTCTACTTCGGCGGGCGAGACTCTACGATCTGCGGCAGGCTTAGCGCTTTCAATTCGTGGGGTCTGTAGCAACAGTCGGGCAAACTCCTCGGACGTGAGTACTACGGCGTGGGCAGACCGCGCTTCGCTCTGTACCTGCCTGTCGGAGCTGACCACGGTCCAGTTCTTGGCGGCGCGTCCCATCTTTTTAAGCCGCCGGGTAATGGCGGCATCGGCGGTAGTTCCGGCGCGGACAAAATGCGCTTTAACAGTGCCCAGGCTCCGGGTTCCGACCTGACCCGCTGGCGCGCCGTCGAAGTAGACTTCCACCTGTCTGCGATGCAGTCTGGCAAATTCCTGCAAGATCTCCACCAACTCTATTTCGTCATCGAAAGAGTCCAGGTGCAGTCCCACTTTTGGGATCAGATTGTGTCCGTCAACCAGATATGGCATGACTGTCATTATAACGTAGTAACAATTATCGCTTGACGACTTCAAATGGCTGTGATATAAACGCGCCCAACAATCAAATATTTCGCTCTTATCCAGAGAGGCTGAGGGACCGGCCCTATGAAGCCTCGGCAACCAGACCAGATGGTCAAGGTGCCAATTCCGGCAGATGATTCTGGAAGATAAGATGAAGCGTTGAGCCTCTTCTTACTTACCAGAAGAGGTTTTTTGTTACCTCTTCCGGGGTATGGGCGGAAATACTAAAG
>JBAVJG010000496.1:0-20168 GCA_049687655.1 Anaerolineales bacterium
ACTTACCCAAAATGGGATGGCTGCGGCTGCTGTATTTGACACGGCATGGAAAAGCCCCGCTATTAAGATGCTCCCAGCCGTATTGTTGTATAACCAGGTATAAAATATGGGATTGAGAAGTGAGATTATCTCCGACCGATAGTTGAAAGGGAAGGCGGTGAAGCGGTAAGATAACCGAATGGAAATAAAAATAACACGCCCTCCCCTTGGAAGTTTAGCATGTATCCATCCAGATTGCCAAGATTATGGAATAACAGGTGCAGGCAATTTGTACGTTCGTAAGACCTACGGCAAAGACCATATTCGTTATTTGCGCTGTCGCACTTGTCAGGAAGAATTTAGTGAGCGGAAGAACACGGCTCTATGGAATATGAAGATTAGAGAAGCGAAAGCGGTTTCTATCGCAGAACATCTGTCGGAAGGAAACAGTATCAAGGGAACTTCTCGTTTGCTGCGAGTAGATCCGAGCACAGTCCGCCGTGTCAACAGGCGATCTGGTCAACATGGGAAAAGATTTCATGCTGAAAAAGTACAGGATGTTCAGGTGCGGAACTTGCAAGCAGATGAACGCCATGGCTTTGTGAGAGAGAAAACAAGCCCGTCTTGGGAAGCGGAACTGATGGATGTGGAAAGCAAATTCGTTCTCTCTCATGTTCAAGGTGTCCGAGATGAAGCGCTGATCAAGGCGTTGCTTCAGGATAGCGCTTCACGTCTAGCATCCCCGCATGAAATCGCTCTCTTTACCGATGGTGATGCAAAATATGCAAGTGTTTTCCCTGAAATCTTTGGGAAAGCCTATCAACCTGCTCGAAAAGGGAAGCAAGGACGCTTTCCTAAAACACAATACCGCATTCCGCATAGCTTGGCGCATGTCCAAATCATCAAGCACAGAAAGGGCATGCGCTTGGAGACCCTGGAGATCCGATATACTCATGGCAGCAAAAAACGGATAGGGCAAGCCTTGGATGAACTTGGGTACAATGTCCCTAACACTTCTGCTATTGAGCGTAGAAATGGCACCGCCCGTTTGATGAGCAAGGCACAAGTGCGTAAAACCTTAGCCTTTGCCAAACGACAAGAAGAAAAGACTGCTTTGGGCTGGTGGGCAACCACCGTTTATAACTGGTGTCGTGAACATCGCTCTTTGCGAGAAAAACTACCGAACGCTCAGAGTAAAAAAAGTACAAGCAACGCACACCTGCCATGGCTATGGGTTTAGCAAATATCATTTTTTCTCAAGCTGAGATACTGCTCGCACCTGTTTATCCACCACAGGGGTGGGGATAATCTCACTTGACCACCAGTTCGCGAAAGGGTGCCTGAAATTGTAGGGTTAGAATTGATTTTGTAGTTCGAAAATCAACAGGATACTCTACAGCTTAAGGTTGTTGCGGCACTAGCAGAGTTAAGAAGAAATTACAGAGGAGTACTAATGGCAAAGAAAAGCAAACGACAGGTCAATCGCTCGGTGAAAAAATCTGCAGTACGCAGCGGAGAATTCAACCCCGATTACACAGCCGTCAAAAAAGACTTGAAAACCATCGGAACGCTGGCGAGCTTCTTCGTCGTCGTCCTGATCGTCCTGTCCTTCATCCTGCGATAATGACCGTCGGGTAACCCGTACCAAAGGAAATTTTATGTCCCGTATGTTTGTCCCCGGCCCGGTAGATGTTGACGAGGAAGTCCTTCAGGCGCAGGCACAGCCTATGATGCCGCACCGCGGCAAGGAATTCGAAGAAATATTTCGCCGCGCATCTGAAAAAGCTCAGGGACTGTTCTTCACCAAAAATCGTATTTTCCTGAGTGCCTCTTCCGGGACCGGACTACAGGAAGCCGCCATCCGCAATCTTGTGGATAAGAAAGTGCTTGCCTGCGTCAACGGCGCCTTTGCGGACCGCTGGTATGACGTGGCTCTTTCGAACGGCAAAGAAGCGGAGAAACTTGCCTTTGAATGGGACGGACCGGTCGACCCGGACCGTGTGGCTGCTGCCGTCAAAAGTGGCGGGTTCGAAGCCCTGACCATCGTCCACAACGAAACCTCCACAGGGATGCAGAATCCCGTCAAGGAAGTAGCTGAAGCTGTCCGCGCCGTTGCGCCGGATACGCTTATTCTCGTGGATGCGGTCTCTTCCTTGAGCGGCGCCAAAATCGAAACCGACGCCTGGGGTCTGGACATGGTGCTGACCTCCTCGCAAAAAGCCCTGGCCCTGCCGCCCGGCCTGGCACTGGCCGCCGTCTCGGACCGTGCATTGGAAAAAGCCGAAAGCGTTAAAAACCGTGGCTGGTACTTTGACTTACTGCGTCTCGAAAAACATCGCAACAAGGATTCCTCCCCGGCCACCCCGGCCATGTCACTCATCTTCGCGCTCGATCTACAACTTGACCGCATTCTGGCCGAAGGGATCGAAAACCGCTTCGCCCGTCACTCGGCGATGGCAGAGCGCGTCCACGAATGGGCGGATGCCAACGGCCTGTCGATGTACGCGCCCGAAGGCTTCCGCTCGCAGACGGTCACCACGCTCAAGAATGATCGCGGCATCGACATCTCGGATTTGAATTCATTCCTGAAAAAACGCGGCATGCGTCTGGCCAATGGCTACGGCCCATTGAAGAACATCACCTTCCGCATCGCGCATATGGGCGAAACCCAATTGAGCGATCTGGAAGAATTGTTCGCCGCGATGGATGAATACTTGAAATAATAATTTCGCTCATCTTTGCCACGGAGACTCAGCCCGCCCCGGCGAGGTGGGCCGGGGAGATACGGAGAAAAATAAAACTCTGGGACTCCGTGTCTCTATGGCAGTAAATCAAAATATCTATGCAAAAAAATATTTTCGACGTCATCCTCCTCATAGGCCGTCCGGCCTCCGGCAAAAGCGAGATCATCCATTTCCTGACCCATCTGCCGGATGAAGCCCGCCGTGAGCGCTTTTATATTGCAGATCTCGAAGTCTATGATGACTTCCCGATGCTATGGGCCTGGTTCGAAGAAGATGATATCCTGAGAAACAAGTTCAGATTGCCTCGCCTGCACAGCAATGAGGACGGTTATTTCAAATTCCCGGAACTCTGGCATGTGCTGATCGAGCGTTTGAGCCTGGATTACGGCAAATTACTGCGCGATGACCCGACCTACCATGAGCAGACTACATGCATGATCGAGTTCTCGCGCGGCTCCGAACATGGCGGTTATGCAGAAGCCTTCCAGCACTTGTCAGATGAAGTGTTGGAACATGCCGTAATTCTGTACGTGCGCGTGCCCTACGAAGAATCCCTGCGCAAGAACCGTCGCCGCTTTAACCCCGACAAACCGGATAGCATTCTTGAGCACGGTCTCTCTGATGAGAAGATGGAACGCCTTTACAAGGAAGATGACTTTGCGTCCGTTGCTCCGGGCGATTCTGGCCAGATAGAGATTCGTGAACACCAAGTTCCATTCATTGTCTTTCCCAATGAAGATGATGTCACTACCGATAAGCCTGAGCAACTGGCTGCGCGGCTCGAATCCGTGTTAGGGGAATTATGGGATTTGTACAAAAGAAACCAAGTTAAAAGGGCTGCCTCTGCGTTGGCATCGGATTACCAGTCTGACGACGATTTGGATGCGTTTTCGGGTTTGGATGGGGAAGAATTTCTCGATGATACTGGCCAGGCCTGATCTATGAATTGATGCACAGCAAACATGAACTCCTCAAACCTTCGACCGGGCTCAAGACAAGCCTTTGACATTCAACTTGATAAATTCACCTATGGCGGTGATGCCATGGGACGCTTGGATGACGGCCGCGCCGTCTTTGTCCCCTTTGGGCTACCGGGGGAACGGGTGCGCATCCGCCTGGTGCAGGAGAAGAAGAGTTTTGCACGGGGTGAATTACTCGAAGTGTTGGAACCGTCCCCACAGCGGATTACGGCCAAGTGTATACATTTCGGCGAGTGCGGGGGCTGCCATTACCAGCACATGCCTTACGAGGCGCAACTCGAAGCAAAAACCGAGATCCTACGGGACCAGTTACAGCGCATCGGCAAGATCGAGAACCCGCCGGTGAAGCCGATGGTGGGCTGTCCGCATCCCTGGAATTACCGTAATCATGTGCAGTTTCATCTAACTAATGAAGGTGAATTGGGTTATGTGAGGGCAAACGGAAATACAATCCTCCCGATCACAGAATGTCATCTGCCGAACGAAACCATCGATACCCTCTGGCCGCAGCTTGAATTCGATCCGGACACGCCAATTGACAGAGTATCCCTCCGTACCGGCACAGACGATGACTTGATGCTCATCCTGGAATCGGATGAACTCGAAGTTCCTGAACTGGAACTCGAAGCCGGGATTTCAGTCGTACACCTGACGGAAGAGGATGCGCTGGTCATGGCGGGAGAAGACTATTTCGTTATGCAGATTTTGGAGCGCGAGTTTCGCGTTTCGGCGGGATCGTTCTTCCAGATCAACAAGGTTATGGCTGAAAAGATGCTGGCATACCTTTTGAAGAAGCTGCCTTTACCGGCCCCGACTATTCTGGATGTGTACTGCGGCGTGGGACTGTTCAGTGCCTTTCTGGCACCCAAATGCGAGCGTTTGATCGGGATCGAGTCGTCTCCTTCAGCGTGCGAGGATTTCGTTGCCAATCTGGATGAGTTCGACCACGTGGAGCTTTACGAGGGGGCAGCTGAGGACGTGATTCCGCATCTTGAGGCCGAGCAGACCATGGTCCTGCTCGATCCGCCCCGTTCGGGCGTGGACAAACGCGCTTTAGATGGAATCCGGAAGCTTGTCCCGCAGGTTGTCGCTTACGTCTCCTGTGACCCTTCCACTTTTGCGCGCGATGCGGCCAGGTTGATTGCCGGGGGCTATCGTCTGGTAGAGGTTACGCCCTTTGACATGTTCCCGCAAACCTACCACATCGAATCGATTTCACTTTTCGAGCTCTAATTCCATGTATACGCAGTAGTTAATTATGGAGAAATCCGATAATAAGGGTGGGCGTGCTGCGCACGCCCACCCTTATTATCGGTCACTTTTTGTGAACTGTGTAAATCACTGCATGCCGAGAGGTGTCAGTCGCCGACTGGCCCGATTCCCATTTCCGGTGTTTCGGCGGGCAGGGCTTTGATTTCTCGGTAGGTCAGCGTCCAGACCGTGGACGTATAAACCTGCTGCCAGGCTGTTATCAGTATCCAGGGCGAGAAGGCGATGGTGAAGAACAGGGGCAGGACGAAGAGGCTTCCGACGATCCATGGCAGGTACCCGTTAAGGAACAGGCTAAACAGACCGACCAGCAGCAAGCCGGGGATGGCTGCTACAACCGCGCCGATAACGACTGTAATCGCTACAAGCGGGATCGTCAGTATGACTCCGATAAAGGATACCAACGCCCAGGCGATACCCAAGCCGATCATGATCAGCCACATCAGGCCGACATTTTTCCAGTTCTCCCTCACCAGCGCAAAGCCGCGCCGAAGCGATTCGCCAACCCCTGCGTTTTCAAGGGCGCAAACCCGCCAGAAAAAGTGACGCAACAAACCCAGGACAATGCTAACGATCACGACTACGAAGATTGCCAGGAATGCTCCACCGATCCCGGCGATGACGCCAGCAACAGCGAAACTTCCACCCTGACCTGCAACCATAGTGTAAACCATGAAGCCGATAACGGCCATCACGGCCAACAACAGAAAGACAGGAATATGGATGATCAGGTTGATCAGGAACAATCGCCAGGATGTCAGTGACCAGCCAATGCGGAAACCGCTCCTGACGCTCATCTTGGTATCCGTGGCTTCATATTCATCCACCATACGGATAACGGCAGTCTCAGAGACGTACCGGGCAATTGTCATTACGATCCCGAGGACCAGCAGGATGAGCACAAAGAATATGCCGATCCATAAAAGTGCGGTCAGTTCACCCTGCGAGAGGCCGAGAGCAGGCAGTCCTTCTTCGAACACCTTCCCGATTGATCTCATAGCCTCATTAAAGGCTTCTCGTATGTCTTCTGGAAGAGGAAGCTGGAAATCCTGGTTCGAGCTGTCGCCGCTAAACCTGGCGCCATTATTGCCATTGGCACCGGCCGACCCGGAAGCTGTGATGGCAAGGATCAGGCCAAATACCCATAGAGCACGGTAACTCCACAGGATATGCCAGGCGCGTTTTAAAATTTTGACGGGGTCCATTTTTGTTCTCCTTATTTCTTATCGTTCTAAATTGTCTGCGAGCCTGCTTAAGCTATCGAAGGCTTCCCCGAGCCTCCAACGCGAATAGCGCGCCCACCAGATTGCAAACCAACTGAGATAGAGCATGGCAATCGAAACTTGCCAAAAAACGCTCGACACAAACGTTCTTGTAAAACTTTCTGAGAGGGTGAACCACTCCAGGCTGCTCCCTTCCAGCAGGCCAAATTGTCCAATAAGGGCTGAGAATTCTGCTCCGGACGAGCCAGCCACCAGCCATGCGGACGCACTATCCAACAATCCGAAATCACCGGCTGCTGTGATCATATTGCTGACCAGTATGGTCGTGCTGACAAAAATCCAGGCCACAATAAGTCCGACCGGTGCCAACCACCAGCCAACCTCCAGCGCTTGGGTGCGCATTGGTTTGACCGGCTTGCGCGGCAGTCGCAGCGCCACATCGGCGGCGAGGTGCTCCGGCGCAGGGAAGTCGGGGGCGGGCGCTGCGCGCAGGGTTGCCGACAGGGCCTGCAAGGCGTAATATTCTTCGAGGCAGGTCTGGCACTTATCCAGATGAGCTTCCACTTTACGGAGTCGCCCGCCGCGCAGCTCACCATCAATGTAAGCGCCAAGCAATTCAAGAGTATGTTCAGACATTTTCAGCCTCCGTGTACGCAAACAATTGCACTTCTAATTTTTCTCTCAATAATTTTCGAGCATAATTCAAACGCGACATCACCGTACCGATTGGAATCTCTAAGGATTCTGCGATCTCCTGGTAAGAAAGACCTTCGAACTCTCTCAAAACCAACACCGCCCGGCTGGCGTCCGGTAACGCCATGACCGCTTCCTGAACCGTTTCCATTTGTTGAGAACTGGCAACCAGCGTTTCCGGACCGGGTTCCGTATCTCTCAGATTCATATCTTCAACCGCTCCAGGCAGGATACGCTTTTCCTTACGCAGCATATCAATCGCAGTGTTGACTGCAATCCGGTACAACCAGTTCCGCAAGGATGCCTGCGGACGGTAGGACGGCAGTCGCAGCCAGGCCTGGATGAATGTCTCCTGCGCGGCATCTTCGGCTACTTGTATGTCGCCGCACATACGGTAAATAACATTCAACACACCCTGGGCATGAATGCGAACCAGTTCGCTATAGGCATTCCGATCGCCATCTTGTGCTCTAGTGACCAACTCCGTTTCATTGGCCTGTGAGATAAACGTCACCGTGAGAGATCCTTTCGAAGAGTTACCTGCGCTTGCATTATATTAACGTAAAAGCCCCTGAATTTATTCGAAAAAGGTTCGGTTCTTTGGGAATTTCCGCCGTTCGCTGCGCGAAGACGCAGTGGTAGATAAGATACCCCCAAATCTGGACTTTCTCACAGAGAATCCTAGAGAGCCAAAGGTTTTTCTCTAGGTTTTGCCCTAAGATCTGGTATCCATCCCCGGTAAGCCAAAAAGTTGATCTGACTGAACGTGTTAGAATAAAAGTGACCAATGACAGGTAATCTGGGGAGATGAGAAATTTTTTCCGTAAGGGAGTAGTTTATGAAACCTTTAATTGTGATTGTCTCGAACCGTGGCCCGTATTCTTTTAAGAAAAATTCGGACGGTTCGTTTAAAGTGGAACGCGGCGCAGGAGGATTAGTGACCGCGTTGACCGCATTGGCCGAACAGCATGATGTTTTATGGGTAGCTGCAGCGATGGATAAAGACGACCGTCGCTGGGTGGATGAGCAAGCAGATGAGCCAACACAGGTGGATGGGATTTCACTACGCCTGATCAAACCGGACAAAAAAGCATATCAAGGCTACTACAATGTGATATCCAATCCGTTATTATGGTTCATCCAGCATCAGCTATGGGACACACCCCGCCATCCCAGCATCACACAGGAGACCTGGGACGCATGGGGATCCGGGTATTTACCCATCAACAAAGCTTTTGCAGAGATTGTCACAGAGACAGTGAAAGGGGAAAAACGCCCGATCATTGTGTTGCTGCAAGATTATCAACTTTATCTATTTCCTCACTACTTACGTGAACTGCTCGGAAATGAAGTTCAAATCCAACCGTTCATCCACATCCCCTGGCCGGGGCCGGACGCCTGGCGCGTACTGCCAACAAAAATGCGCCAGGCTATTCTGACCAGTTTGCTGGAAGCAAACCGGGTTGGCTTTCAGACAAAGAAAGATGCCTTTAACTTTGTCCAAACCTGCCGCTTTTACCTGGAAGGTGCGCATTCCCGTGGTACGCGAGATACAATTCAATACAGAGGCCGCGAAATCAAAGCGATAGCCTACCCCATTTCAATAAATTCAAATAAGCTTGAAACATTGGCCGAAGAACCACAAACGCATTTGCTCAAAACGCAATTTTATAATTTCGTCGGAGATCGAAAATTGATCCTGCGTGTTGACCGCATCGAGCCGAGCAAGAACATCCTGCGTGGTTTAGAAGCTTATCGGACGCTCCTGAAAACACATCCCGAACATCGCGGCAAGATCCAGATGATGGCCCTGCTCGTGCCGTCGCGCATGGAAGTGGACGAATATCAGGATTACCTGCGCGATATCATGTCCGAAGCCGGGATGATCAATGCCAATTACAGCACATCCTACTGGGAACCTGTCCGCATTGTAGTAGGGGATAATTACGACCGCGCCATCGCAGCCATGCAGTTGTATGACGTGTTGCTCGTCAACCCGCTGGCCGATGGCATGAACCTGGTTGCCAAAGAAGGCGTACTGGTCAATCAGAGAGACGGGGTGCTGGTGCTGTCAGAGTTTGCCGGGGTCTTCTATGAACTGGGCGATCAGGCGCTCACCGTTTCCCCCTTCGATATATACGGCACGGCTAATGCGCTTCATGAAGCGTTGACCATGCCACCGGAAGAGAAACGTAAACGCGCCGAAGCGTTACGCGCTCTGGTCAAAAAAGCGGACATCCGCAACTGGTTCTACGATCAGGTGGACGATGCCATGCAGGCCATCGAAAGCCAATCTAAAAAGGATTCAACCCCCGCAACTTCCTGAATAAGATAATCTGCTTCCGTTAAAACTGCCTGCGGCGTGCCCTGAGATTCGACCCCCAACCCGTAAGCCAGACATCCACCCACATCTCGCAACCGCCGGGCAGCGCGGAACACAGCCACATCGGTTGTATCGTCGCCGAGATAGAAGGCCCCATTCAGTTGGTGGGCTTTGACCAGTTCATTGAAGGCCGTACCCTTATCGATTTCCACTGGTGGGCGGAATTCGAAGACCATGCGGCCTTGCGTCAGGTGCAAACCATGCCCCTCTGCAATGCTTTTCATGGAAGGGGTCAAGTTCTTTGCAACGTTTTCCGGGTCACTGGCCTGCCGGTAATGGACCGACAACGTCGTCCCCTTATCCTCGAAGCGCATACCCTCCATCAAAACTTGCTTGATCTCAGGAATCGCTGCTGAGAGATGGTCACGGTAAGCTGCTGCAGCCGATGAGACCATCACTTCCCCATCTTGCCAAACTTCCATGCCGTGATTGCCGATGTAGACCAGCCCGGGCAGGCCAACACGTTGGCGAATATCTTCCGCAGAGCGGCCTGAGATGACCGCTATCAGCGTGAGTTGTTTCCCTAGTTCAGCGAGCAATTCCAGGTTCCGGGGCGAGACTCGGGCCTCGTCCGGCACGTCCACGATTGGACTGATGGTGCCATCCACGTCGGTAACGAGGCCGAAACGGGGTTTGTTAATCGCTTTGAGCAGTTCGTCTTTTGCGTTTTCCCAATTCATGTGGATAATCTTACCAGTAAAAAAGTAGAGGCGGGTCTCAGGCTCACCCCTCCAATTCATTCCTCTGCAACTACGATGACCCTGTCATCCGTCACGAAGCTCACTTTTTCAGATTTTCGTGGATTGGTGTAAACGCCGTAATTTGTCTCCGCGTTGTTGGCTTCGGCATCGATGCGGTAGCCCAGCGTCGTTTCGCCGCGCCGACGAGCTGCCTCCACAACGGTATAGAATATGACAGGCTGGCCAATCTCAACGTAATCTTCAACGGGCTTCAAGTAAATCTCCGCGCCCTCAGGGGCGAAGATATCCTGGAAGACTTCAAATAGATTATCGTCTTCTGAGAGCTGCGAAAGCATCAAGCTGATCAGGTGCTCGCTGACGATGAAGTCATCCACCTGGGCGACTTCAGCTAACTCCCGATTGCGCAGGTCGAGCATCTCGCTGACAATTGAAAAAGGCGTTTCATCCTGTGCGACGATGTCTCGCAAGTGCAGTAAGGTGACCAGCGTTCTGGCATCTGCTTCCTGCGTTTCGAGCCCGGATGCAGCCAGAACGATGACATGGTTGTATTCCATGATATTCAAGCTGTCCAAAAGTTCACGGTTGGTGGTGTCGCCGGGAATAAAGGTCAGCTTCTGTTTTTTGAGATTCTTCTCACAGGCTTTAATGGCATCTCTGGCTCGATGGTCGTCTGCCAGCACAGTCACCTGAGACCCACTGGCCACGTAAGCATCCAACTCCTGGACGATGATCCCTGCCGAACGGTTCCAGCCGATAAGCAAAGTGCGTTCAGGCCCCCGTTTTTGCGCCTTTCCGCCACTACGGATCAAGCCTTCTTCTATCGGAATGTCCGTGAGGCCAGACAACCGGATGGTATCGTCGTCCTCGGAGAGCGCAAACAGGTGATCGCCGGGTTCGATGCGCGTCTCCATGGAGGGATTGAGAAGAATGCTGCCGTCCACTTTGCGCAGGCCCATCACGGTTGAATCTTCGTAGGCCAGCAGCGCTTCCCCGAAGGTCTTCCCGGACAAGTTGGGTTCCTGCGTGAAGTAGATTTCATCGCCACCGAAATTCATCAGTTCGGTGTAGACAACGGAGAGCCCGGATTGACGTGACGTCTGCGCGACCACGCGTGCGATCAAATCCCCTGTCAAAAGGGGGAAGACCTTGTCATTCGCACCGACCATCTTAACCACATTGATGTGCTCGCGGTTGCGGATCTGCGTCACAATGTGGTAGGGTTCCTGGCGGCGGTTGGGATTGTTCGTGATTGCCAGCACCGTCTTGATAACGTAGGAATCGGGGTCGTCGCTTTCCGGCGGCAGGACGATAATTGAGCGCGCCGTGTGCGGGCTGCCAAGCTCCAGGTCATTCAGATCGATCGGATTTCCGGAACGCACGATGACGCGCGTGCTGCCTATTTCCACGATGCGCTCCCGAATCAGTTCCTCCATGAGCACCTTATCCTGCCTTGCCAACACGACAATACGCGCATTCTTCTGGTTCTCGTTGGCGATCATCAATTCAGATATGATCGTAAATATCTGCGGTGACCAGCCCAGGATCAGCGTGTGACCGTTTTCCAAGACGCGCGAGCGTCCTTTACGCAAGCGCTCCAACTGTGCTTCCAGTCCGGAGTTCAGCACACCGATCAACGCGCTGACGATGAAGATGCCACCGATAGTCACAGACAGCATAACACCGCGAAAGCCCGCTCCCAAGTCATCACCCATCGTGCCCGGATCCAGGGTGCGCATCAGGCTGGCCCAGATCGCTTCCCAAAATCCCAGTTCGTCTCCGCTGGCAGGTCGAATCCCAAAGAGAACGATGACAAACCCGGCCAAAAGAATAAGGCCGAAGGAAGCCATGGTGAGTAGTATGATCATGGCAGGTGTACCCTGTGCCATCATGTTATCGAACCAATATCCGAAGCGTTGTTTGAATGTGGGCTTGTTCACGATACCTCCCGCAATTGGTGGGCTTGTGAAATTATAAGATGTAAATTGCCTATCTGCCAACACAGATTTGACCCCGGATACATTTTTGTCTATACTGAGAATACCGAATTTGACAGGAGGACGAAATGAGCAATAAATTTACCTGGTACGGACACGCCACCCTCGGCCTCGAAACCGATGGACACAAACTGGTCATTGATCCGTTCTTCGAAGGAAATCCCGCCGCATCTACCACCCATGAGGCTGTGGACGTGGACTATATCCTGGTCAGCCACGGACACGGTGACCATATTGGCGATACCTCTAAGATTGCAAAACGGACTGGCGCAACGATCATTACAAACGCCGAGATTTCGGGTTGGTGTGGTCATCTGGGCTTAAAAACCCATGCACAGCACATCGGCGGCGGCTATAAACATCCCTTTGGCTATCTCAAGTTCACCATTGCAGTACATGGCTCTGAATTGCCGGACGGCTCCAGTGGCGGTAATCCGGTCGGTTTTTTGCTGTCTACCAACGATGGCAAAAAGATTTACATGGCACAGGACACCGGCTTGTTCAGTGAGATGAAGTTTCTCGGTGAAGAAGGCATCGACCTGGCCATCTTGCCGATCGGCGATAATTACACTATGGGCCCGGACGATGCCCTCAAAGCTGTCAAAATGCTGCATCCGAAGACGGTTGTTCCCATTCATTACAATACCTTCGAAGTCATCCAGCAGGATCCAGACGCCTGGGCCGCGCGTGTGAATAAAGAAACCGATACCAAGGCAGTGGTTCTAAAACCTGGCGAGAGCCTGGAGTTTTAATAGAAACTTAATCTATCCGGGGTAATATTCGGCGGCGTGGATTGTCTAAATCCATGCCGCTGTTTGATATATTTACCCTGTAAAGGGTATAATTTGGACTAATCGAGGTAATTATGTTTACAAATCAAAGTGTCGATCGCCGAAAAGAAGAAGAACGCGTCAGCAAGGAGGGGCGTTTACCGCCCGGCCAGTCGCTCACATTGAAATTCCCCGTTTTACATTATGGGCCTGTTCCGCATTTCAACCCGGCAACCTGGCATTTTCGCGTCTGGGGCGAAGTAGAAGAAGAGATGGAATGGAACTGGGACGAGTTCAACAAGCTCCCGCGTACAAAGATCGAGATGGACATTCACTGTGTCACCCGCTGGAGCAAGTTCGATACTGTTTGGGAAGGCGTTTCGGTCAAAACGTTGATCGATGCGGGATTTATCAAAGTCAAGCCCAGCGCCACGCATGTCATGCAGCACGCCGAATATGGTTTTACAGTCAACCTGCCCATCGAAATTGTCCTACAGGATAACTTCGTGATGGCGACCCACTTCAATGGCGAGCCACTCACCCCCGATCACGGCTATCCCCTGCGCGGTGTTGTGGGTCACATCCCTGAGGGCAAAGATATGGAAACACCCTATTTCTGGAAAGGCGCCAAATGGCTGCGCTCATTGGAATTCATGACAAAAGACCGGCGCGGCTTCTGGGAACAGGCTGGCTACCACAACCGGGCTGACGTCTGGAAAGAAGAACGTTTTGGTTAAAAACCAAACGGGCGGGTGCACCCGCCCGTTTTTGATTCACTTTTCAATCATATTTAGTATCGCAGCAGGGCACCCATTCCAATTTCCTCTAACTTCGAGTTCTCGTACACGATTTCTACATCGCCGCCGTCTTTCATCACCTTGCGGACAGCCATTTCCACAGCGTCCGGGATTTGCGTGAACGTTTTTCCGCAGAAAGGGCAGGTATCCAATTCCTGCGTTGTGATGTACTCACAACCCTGGCACTGGAACCCCTCTGCGCGATATCCTTCCTGAACGATTAAAGTCTGCACGCGCCCCTCGTGGACAGCGCTCAAGGTCTCATCCAGGCGGATGACTCCGTCCGCGCCTTTGGCCGCCGACGTGATCATATTCTCCACCAGTCGCATCTCCCGTCGATGTTCAGCCTGCTGACCGACTTCGAAAGCCTTTTTCTGAACCTCGTCAGGGCGGGCCGTCATGCTGACCGGGAATGTACCCACCACCAGACTCTGCCAGGTTTTTGGGAGATGATTTTTAAATTGGTTGACGTTTTTCTCTGTGCCGCCGATCAATACGCGGCGGATGTGGTTCTCCTCGAAGAACTTGGCGGCAAACTCAGCGGATTCTTTAAGGTTGCGCGCAATTGTTTGTTCGGAACGCCGGGCTTTTCCGCCAATGCCACCCAGGCGGCCAAATATGCTGGAGGCTCCACCACGTTTGGTATGGCGCACTTCTTCTCCCAGGATACCTTCCTGTTCCTTTAACTCTCCCAGGTGAAACTGAAATAAGCGTGCTCCCTGCTTATCAACCAGCGCCACGCCATAGCCGCCGTACGCATCCAGTAAATCGGCCAGTGGCTTGACGTATGGTTGTTCCCCTACAAATACGCGGCTACGGATCGGTACAGCAATGGGGAAAGCTCTAAAATAATTCTGTGCCGCGCATGAAAACATAGCGATGCTGCGACCTGTCCATTCGCGCTCTAATTCAAAGTATTTAAGTATTGCGGCCTCGTCCTCGGGTAAATGTACTTCTTTTAGCAGGGTTCGCAGACGCAATTTTAGTGCATCGACGGTACCTTCGGTCATGTCGGTGTTCAAGTACACACTAAGGACCGGTTCAGGGCTTGAATAGTTCAACAGTTCACGCAGTACGCTGTCTGTAAACATAGTTTCTCCTTATTCATTTGCAAGGCCGGGATCTAAGGCTGCCGAGGCCTCCAGCTGTGGGCGTATCCTCCTGTCGTCAAATTCTCTATCGAATAGGGTTAATGCAGTTCGGGCATCTCCCATTCAACTGCGTGTTTCCTACCTATATTGTAGAACAAAATCGCAAAAAAGCAAAAGCCATCACCCAAATAGGTGACGGCTTTTTGAAAGAACGTTGCAGACAGACTAAAAAGCCGTCAATACAGCGTTATCGCTACGGACGCTTGCCCAGTGCAACAGTTATATCTATTTGTTCCTCGGCGCGCAACACAGTCAATACAACCGTATCGCCGGGAGATTTATTGTTAATCAGGTAGCGCAGCAGGTCGTCAAAGCGTTGAATGGTCTGGCCATCGATGGCGGTGATCAAATCGCCACCAGCGTTCAATCTCGTGCTTGTGCTCTGTTCCCCGGCATGGATACCTGCCTGATCGGCTGGCCCATTAGGCGTGACACTGGTCACATAAGCGCCGGTGAAAGATTGTAGTCCCAGCGCTTCGATCTGCGGCAGGCTGAGTTCGTCAATAGATGAGATTCCCAGATAAGGGTAATCGTATTGACCCTCAGCAATCAGCACAGGCGTTACGCGCTTAACGATATTGATCGCAATCGCAAAGCCAATGCCAGAATTGACCGGCTCGCCGGTGCCTGTGAAATTTGTGGTGCGGATGGCGCGGTTAACCCCGATCACTTCGCCGTTTAAGTTGAAGAGTGGCCCGCCCGAGTTGCCGGGGTTAATGGCCGCATCGGTTTGGATAATGTCACCGGCGGTGAAGAAGCCACCGGCTGGCGCATCGCGCTGTGAGTCTAGTGTGCGTCCCAACGCGGAGATGACGCCGGTGGTCATGGTGCCGCTCAGGCCAAAGGGATTCCCAATGGCGACGACCGTCTGCCCGACTCTAAGCGAATTCGAATCGCCCATAGGCACAGGATGCAGCTCGGAGGCGGGAGCATTTACTTTAACGATGGCCAGGTCTGAGTCCAGATCTGTTCCGATGACTGTCCCGTAGATTTTGTATCCGCTTGTAAAGTCCACTTCCACCTGCGTTGCGCCTTCGACCACGTGGTAATTCGTAAGGATGTGACCCTGGTCATCGTATACAAAGCCGGAACCCAGGCTGCCACCCGTGTCGCCAACCACTTGTAACGACACAATGCCTGGCATAACCTGTTCATACAAGCTGACCAGCGTCTCCTGTCGCCCAACGGAATCGACTATCACCGGGGCGGGAGCCTGGTTGACTACCACCGGGGTGGGTGGGGGCAGGTTGGGCGCTTCTGGCACAACAGGAGCCGTACCAGGAAGCTGACAGGCCAGAACTGCCAGGACTAATACAGATACGACAATCCAAATACGGTGTATTTTCATTCTTTCTCCTTGCGTAATTACGACTAAAATGTTCTCAAGTATCGTAATCCCCTGAGACGGGTGCAGTATTAGAATTTGATCTTAGAGGCTTCTTCCAACAATTCTCTTTGTTTGGACGACAGGTAACGCGGAATTTCTACTTTCAAACGCACGTACAGATCGCCTCTGCTGTTGTTTTTTTTGAGTTGCGGCATACCGCGCCCGGCCACCCGGAAAACCTGTTCCGGTTGCGTGCCGGGTGGAATGGTCAAGTTGACCTTGCCGGTCATCGTCTGTACCTCGGCCTCGCCGCCCAATATCGCGGTAAAAGCGTTTACCTTTGCGCTGGTATACAGGTCGTTGCCTTTGCGTTCAAAGCGTTCGTCTTCTTTGACCTGAACGATCAGGTACAGGTCTGTGTCATTAGGGCCCGCGCCTGCCACACGTACTTTCGAGCCGGTACGCACGCCCGCTGGGATTTTCACCTGCTTGCGTTTGCCATCGGTTTGGAGTTGCAGGGTTGTCCCTTTAAATGCATTTTCCAGGCTGATTTCGACTTGTTGTTGGTACGCAGGCGTCCCCCGCGAAGTAGAGCCGCCGCGCGAGGCTGATCCGGTCGCGCCCATTCCGCCGCTAAATATGGTGCGGAAAAATTCGGAGAACAGCCCGCCTTCATCACCAAACAGGTCGTTCAGATCACCAAAATCCACGCGTGTACCGCCACCCGGTGTGCCGCCAGCCCATTGACTCCAGTCGAAGCCGCCGCTGGGCGCCCCGCGCTGCTGCCAGTTGGAATAAGCGCTGCCCACGCGATCGTAATGCGCGCGTTTCTTCGGATCGTTGAGTACCTGATAAGCTTCGTTGATTTCCTTAAAGCGATCTTCGGCCTGTGTATCATCAGGATTACGGTCCGGATGATACTTCATAGCCAATTTGCGATACGCTTTACGAATTTCATCCGTGCCGGCATTTCGCGATACGCCCAGGATTTGATAGTAGTCTTTATAATCCATACTTATTTATTCTATTCCTAAACATAACAGAGATACAAGCCCCCGGAGATGAGTCTAATGTAACTCTAACTGATTCTTCGTATTTTCCAGTATACTACCCTGACATTTCTCTCAAAATCAGGATTTACGCAGCTAAATGAGAGTACCCTTTATTTTCGGTAACCTTTTGCGAACTGAGTAAGTCCTAAAAATAACAGTTTTTGAGAGTTTGGGGCACCTTCCAAAGTGCGGCAGACTCAAAAAAGTAGGATACAAACTATGGAATCAATCTGTGTGTTTTGTGGATCATCAGACGCGGTCTCTCCGGACTATCTGGCTGCTGCCCGTCAAGTGGGGCTAGTGCTGGCTGAAAGGGGACTCCGTTTAATCTACGGTGGTGGTAAGACGGGGCTGATGGGTGCAGTCGCAGATGGTGCGCTCGAAGGTGGGGGCGAAGTCGTTGGCGTTATCATCCCCTCCATGAACACCAATCCACTGGCCCACAGTAGCCTGACACGCATGGACGTAGTCCCAAGTATGCACGCCCGCAAAGCTCGCATGCACGAACTTGCTGACGGCTATATCGCCTTACCTGGCGGTTTTGGCACCTTGGACGAGTTGTTCGAAACCGTCACCTGGGGACAAGTTGGTGAGCACGAAAAACCGGTCGGCTTGCTGAATGTGAAGGATTACTATGTGCCGTTACTGGCAGCATTGGAACATGCGGTGCAGGAAGGCTTCGTCTTTCAGGAGCATTTGGATGCGCTGGCTTGTGAAAGCGACCCGGGTGCGCTCTTGGATGCGATGCAGAATCATGTTCATCCGCATGAGGCTGGCCGGCGCTGGATGCGGGAGGGTTAGTTTACTGAATGAGGTCGCAAATAGATACCGAAAAACAGGTGAATTTAACTGTTTGAAATTGATACAGTGTTTTTCAAGACCGGCAGGGTGGTAGGGACCATTGGATTCAGGTTGCGCTTCTTTCCCCAGCGTTCGCGCGTTTGCTCGTGGATATGCCAGATTTGCTCTTCGCTCAAGTTCTTCGAGACCACGGCCGGGAAAGCTTCCTCGAAATACGTATAGGGCGGACGATTTTCCAGGTTGGGAGAGTGATAATCCAGTTCTTTTTCTTTTTGGTGCAGGCGGGTGATCGCCGTACCGGGGTGGTAGGTCAGGATGTTGGGGCTGGCGATGCTGATCAAATCTTCTGCCAGCAGTTCTTCAACCTTATCAATCGTTTCCTCAATGGTTTCCTGTGTTTCGCCATCCAATCCGAACAGGATGGATGAGCCCACACGGATGCCCGCATGCCGGGCCAGCCCCAGCGCGATGCGTACGCGCGCATCCCAGGGTTTTTTGCGGTTGACATTTTTGTGCACGTTCTTGATTACCTCCTCGGACATGCTTTCGATACCAATATAAAGATACGTACAACCAGCCTGCCGCATGGTATCCAGGATGATCATGGCAACTTCGGCGCGGCGCCCGGCCAGAAAATCCACCGTCAGTTGGGCACCCCATTCCAGGCTGAGTAGTTTGCGCCGGTCCACGGTTCTGCCCATCAACGTCACTTCCGAGGAGTTGTCCCAGGCGGCTTCATCGCGGATTTTGATCCATTCGCGGCAAAAATTGATTATCAGGCCGACATTGCCGCCCCAGAACATGGAATCATCGAAGAAGACGGCTTCAGCACCATACTGGACATATTCCAACATGCGCTTGATGGCCTGGCCGATGCTTACGTCTTTGAATGAATTAAAGCTGCCGACCACGCTGACACCCTCGGAGCAATACAGGCAATGATACGGACAGGCGTTAGTAACCATGAAATGCGCCGTGCGCGCGATATGCCCGTCCGTTTCGAAGATGGGGAAACGCGCGCGAATGGCGAAGGCCTGGTACGGGGAGGGCAGGGCGCTCAGGTCTATCTTGTACCCGGTCAGCGGCCAGTAGTGGACTGTGTCAGGGTAGGGAGCGGCTATGATCGCCCGACCAGGTACGGGTCCGAGAAGAGGCGCGAAGTCTGAGAGCGCCTCCAGAACTGATGTGACATTGACCGTCTTTGATGGGATGTCCATGGCCAGGGATATGGCCTTCATCAAAACGTCTAGCGCGAAATAGCCCTCTCCCGAAACAATGAAATCGACAACCGATTCGATACTACCGTCCGCCATTTTGCTGAGTGTGCTGCTGGGTTGCAGGGTCAGTTCCTGTGTCTCAGGATCAAGCCGGATGGTCTCATCAGCGTGTCGCCCGCCGAGAATGATAATGCAATCGGGCAGGTGTTTACGTACGGTACGGGCAATGTCGATGGCGTAACGATGTGCGGGGGAAACGGCGCTGATCAGCACTACCTTCGGCTGTATGTTTTTGAGCACCACGTCGACGAAATAATCTCTGACGGTGTCATTCCAAACGCGCGGATCGAAGACGGTCTGGTCGGTATTCAGCAGGGGCGCATCGTACTGGCGGATGCTATTGTCATCCACGTTCTGACGGTATTTGTCAGACGGCAGATACCCCCACTGGGGGCACAGGTCGTTGTACGGGGAGGTGGAGCTGATGCCCTGCTCGCGAGCCTGGACAACCTGGTCGATGGTGTGACTCAGGGCCGAATACAGGATCATCGGGTCACCCGGGAACTCGATCTTGTCCTCGTTAGTGGACATAACCGGGGCCAGAACAGCCAGGACAGGATACGAGCGTGCCAGCCAGTTATTTTCTTCAGCGCTCAAAGGGGGTTGGCCCTGAAAATCCTGTATGCACTGACGCACCTCTTCCTGCCTGGCATCCAGGCACAGACGCAGGTCAAGGGAGAGACTTTGGGGATACTGAGCAAAATTTTGGTAGTGGATGTGACGAGTAGTGTGCAATTCTATAATCCGTTTTATCTGTAAGATACTAAAAAGTATAGCAGTCACCCCTTGATAATAGGGCTCTCAGAGGGTGTTCTTTGTGGAATTGTCGGGAGGTTGTAAGGGAAAGAGCCCCTTGAGAGCTAAAAACGCATCTCAAGGGGCTCTTTCAGGCAATATGAGAATAAATCTAGATGAAAGTCGCTATCTCATCCAGTGATTTCTTGCTGATGTCGGGAACAGTTGCGCCTTCGGCAGGATAACCAAGCACCAGCACCAAAAATGGCCGTTCATTGGCGGGTCGCTTGAG
>JBAVJG010000497.1:0-12036 GCA_049687655.1 Anaerolineales bacterium
CCTTTTTCGATGTCGGGAGAGAAATCGGCCCGTTGGTAGGGGATATTTTTTCTATCGAGATATTCGTGAGCGGGAAGCGTGATCATGCCTTCAGCATTTTCGCAATCGTCTCGCGATGTTCTTCGAAGTGCTCACTTGTATCACCCAGGATCCAGTTCAGGATGGGTCGTTTTTCGGGATCATCCGCGCGACGTGGTTTCATCAGGCCCTCATATGACATGGATTCAAGCCGGGCATGGACTTTATCGTAGGTCTGCTTCAACTCATCCAGGACTTGCTCAACTGGCCGATCACGATAGCGCTCGAAGAAAATCGCGTTCCCCTCATCGATATCCCAGTTGACAGCCATTTCCGAGGGGATGCCCGCCACTTCGTGCGCGGAACGCTGGTCCATATGAAACCCCAGCAGGATATCCATCCAGACGGTCAGGTGGGCCAGGTTATCTTTGGGTGACCAGCCGCCCTCATCCGGGGTGAGCATCTGCTCGGGCGAGAGTTGCTCTACTACATCCATCAGCGCGGACCATTCGCGCTCGATCAGAGACATCAATTCTGCCTTACTTTTTGGAAGTGTATCGTCAGTCATGGTTTACCTCATCATTAAGTTGATTCATTTTACCCTTTTTCGGAACGTGGGCAACCAACCGGGAACAAGCTGTCGGTAAATTTTCCATTCTTCTCCAAATTCATCAGCCAGCAAACCTTCCTCTCGCTTTGCACGGAGAATGACACCCGGTGACAAAACCGAAAACAAGACCATTGCCCAGGTGCGAAAGATCAACAGCGCCCCAAAGGCTGCCAGTATGACCGCCAGGTACATCGGATGGCGCACATGACCATACGGTCCACTTTGGACGAGTTTGTGATCTTGATACAAAGCTGCGCCGAATCCGCTGGAGATGCCAAACATACGACCGAGAGTCTGGTAGCCCCACAGGTATAAGGCGATGGCAGGAAAATACAACAGGCTGCCAATTATCAAAATACCTAGATGTACCCCAGGCGAAAAAACAACTGGCAGCGGATGCCACAGTGAGATACCGACCGCCACGAACAACAAAGTTTGAATTAGCATCACAGGAAAACGTAACAGGCTACTGGCCGCCGTGCCTGAACTCCGTCCGCGAGTGTGTACTTCCGCGTGGCGAAAGCCTATCAGGGGAATAAGAATCACGACCATTCCTGTAAGAGCGGTGAGGAGTTGGAACCAGTATTCAATTTTGGAAAGCATGGAATTTTTCCGAAAGCTTTTTTGTCAGGTTACAAGCCTGATCTATGGTAGAGCGTCCAAAATTACCTTTCTCAACTCTTCCTGAACATCCTCCCATTTCTTCCCTGCATCGATTACCATCCAACGCTCCGGCTCCTGCCTCACCATCTCCAGATACCCGGCGCGCACACGCTGGTGGAACTCGACCGTGTAGGCATCCAGGCGGTTCCACTCGTCGGCTTTGCGTTTGCGTCCCAGGCCAACTTTCACGTCCAAATCGAGCAGGATCGTCAGGTCAGGTATTAGCCCGCCTGTAGCATAGTTGATCAGCGCCCGTACCTGTTCGATATCCTGCTGGTGTCCATAGCCCTGGTAGGCGATGGTCGAGTCGGCATAACGGTCGGAGAGCACGATCTCACCATCCGCCAAACGCGGACGGATGGTCTGCTCCACGATCTGGGCGCGCGCGGCCTGGTAGAGTAGCGTCTCTGTGCGCGGGTGCATCTCGGCGTTCTTCAAATCGTGAATGACTTCGCGAATCTGCTCGCCGATGGAGGTCCCGCCTGGCTCGCGGGTGGGGAAAACGGTATAACCCTTCTCACGCAGGTATTCGACGAGGTAAGGGATGTGGGATGTCTTGCCGGAGCCTTCAGGGCCTTCTAAAGTTATAAACATCGGGATTCGATATTCGGGAATCGGGAAATGGGAGTTTCACCGCTCCCGATTCCCAATTTCCTATTCGCGGAAGATTCTCACATGCCTTCTTGGTTCCTTGCCATACGAATGCGAAGTCAACTCTGCGGCACGGGCCATCTCATGCTGTAAGCGCCGCACCAGAGACGGGCCGGGCGGAAGGTCCACCCAGCGCTCGCCGTTCAGCACAGCCTGTATGGCCGACTGGGTTTGCTGGCGCACGTAGTCCATCTCGCTCGACGAAGCCTGCAAGGTCGACAGGTTGAACAGGTCGCTCAGGAACTGTTCCATCTGGTTGACCGTGTTCGAGCGCAGCACATAGATTGGCATACCACGCTCTTCGGCATTCACCACTGTGCGCTGGCGGTTGCGGTAATACGAGCGCAACGTCACCAACGCATCGGCTTCGTTTGCTTCGCGCACCACCACAGCGGGCACGCCCAATCGCTTGGCAGCTTGCATCAGCCGGTTGCGCGCTACTCCATACGGATAAATGCGGATGGTTTGTAGCGACGTCCGCCCGGAGGCCGATGGTTCAAACTGCAGACCTGAACCAGACTGGGAAGCGGGGGCCGGCCGGCTCTGGGTCTGATCGAAGGGCTCGCGTCCGCGTTGAGCCTTTTTCCCGTTCGCTTCGATCCGGGACCTTGGGGCTGGTGTCGCTTTTTCAATTTTGATCTGCCCTTCATCATCTCGCATGCGGATCTCGGCCGGGAGCGGATATCCGCGCAACAGGGCGTCGACGGCGGCCATGATGTCCATGTGGATGGCGAACCGGTCGCGGTTTTGGATCTCGATCAACACATCAAAGGTAGGTGGCGCACGTCGCTCGAGGACGGTCTTCTGCGTACCGCGCCGGCGGGCTTCCTCGTCCGATAGGGTGACAGCTTCGATGCCGCCGACCAGGTCGGAGAGGGTGGGGTTGAGCAGCAGGTTTTCGAGCGTATTGCCGTGGGCGGTACCGATCAATTGCACGCCGCGTTCGGCGATGGTGCGGGCAGCCAGGGCTTCGAGCTCTCGCCCGATCTCGTCAATGACGATCACTTCGGGATTGTGGTTCTCGACCGCCTCGATCATGACCTCGTGTTGGAGGGTTGGCTCACGTACCTGCATGCGGCGTGCCTTGCCCACAGCAGGATGCGGCACATCGCCATCGCCGCCGATCTCATTGGAAGTATCTACGATGATGACGCGTTTCGACTCGGCCAGGATACGGGCGGCTTCACGCAGCAGGGTGGTCTTGCCCACACCAGGTCGCCCAAGAATGAGCAGAGACTTGCCCGATTCGATGATGTCTTCGATGATGTCGATCGTGCCGTAAACGGCGCGCCCCACACGCAGAGTCAACCCGACAATCGTGCCCAATCGGTTACGGATGGCAGAGATGCGGTGCAGCGTCCGCTCTAAGCCTGCGCGGTTATCCGCGTCGAACTGACCGACACGTTCGTCCACAAAGTCGATTTCAGGACGTGTAACTTCAGCATCACGTAGAATGATTTCTCGTTCCACAAAGCGGGCAGTTGGTACACGGCCCAGATCAAGGATGATTTCGAGCAGGTTGTCGCTATCGTTTATTTTTTTTACTGCCTCGCGGACATTGGAAGGAAGAACGTCCAGTAAGGCGTCCAGATCATCTGTAATACGTTTTTGAGTCATAAGTTTGTTTGTATCAGACAACATGTAAGGTTTTTATTCGTACGCCGTATGTTATCCAGGGATAATAGAAAATGATTGAGCCGCCGGTATTCCCGGTAAAAGGACAGCATGCAGATAAGCTACAGAATGCTTGTGAACATTTTAAGTACCACCTGATTCTTCAGTCTATGCCTATTATAGCAGTCTCTCCCCCACAATTTGAGAGAGTCATTTAGGCGAATTCGCTAAAATCCAATTGTTTCCAGTTGTAAATCTGAAGAGATCACATGCTTTCTACAACGATTGTGATAGGGTTGCAGCAATCAATCTTTGTCCTCTAGTTGCAACCTGCTCACCCGCGAGGGCTGAACGCTTACCCCCGAAGGCACAGCCGGTGAGGTCTGCTCATCCTTGATCAAGCGCGCCAGATGTTTGACCATAACAGCCTGTCGTGGCGCCGACCTGGCGCCTAAATCCGCAAGAGCAGGTTCCAGCCAGGCTTGATACGAGCGTACACACAGATACACCGGGCGACCTCTCCGGACGGGGATACAATTGAGCAGGGAGGTCAACTTTGTTTCGACATCTGTAACTTCAGGGTGTATCAAGGGAGTTAACACGATCCCCTGCGCGCCCGATGCCAGGCTGACGTAACATTTGACGTCCTCATCACATATCAACCCACGCGTGTTTTTCGATAACGGCTCTACAGGATGCATCAATTGTGGAACGATCTGGTGATAAAGACTCTGAAGCGCGGGTCTGTTCACTGAGCGGGCACGCGTCCAATTCTTTGTATCAGTTGAATTACTTAACTCACTGACATCCCACATGCGCTGCCAGGCATAGACCGAGAATCCCGTCAGCCTCAGGGCGGAAAATGCATCGCTGGCTTCATCAATCTCAGCGATAACATGGAACGCTCCCCATTCACCGACCTGGATCACCAGATGCTCCACCAATTCCGGCAATGCGGCATGATTCAGACGGGATGCTGGAGCCAGGTATAGCAATTTTGCAAAGCTATCCCCGTGAGAATGAATGACCCCCCCTAACAGCGTATCTCCACCCCCATTTGCCACAGCAGAATACATATTTCGAACCGGATTGACATACGCCAGCAAGCCAGCGGCGCTAAGGGGATGACCACGTGTCAATGCCCTCGTGCTGTCGAGGGTCAGGGCGTCATTGCGATAGCGGGCTATGAGGGGCAGGTCAAGGATATCAAGCGAACGAATAGGCATCATTCTATAAGAGACAAGAAATACTCGTGGAAACGACTATCACCGGTCAGTTCTGGGTGGAAGGATGTAGCCAGGAAATGTCTCTGTTGCGCGGCGACAATTCTCCCGTCTGATAACGAGGCGAGAATCATTGCATCCCCGGATACTGACTCAATAATGGGTGCACGTATAAAGACGGCGTGAAACGCTTCTTCCGTACCCGTGACCTGCTTCAGTTCCGATATATCCAGGTCAGCTTCAAACGAATCCACCTGCCGACCAAAGGCATTGCGCGCGACTTTGATGTCCATCAGACTGAGCAAGGGTTGCTCCCGGCTGACATCCCTGGAAAGGAAAATGGCGCCCGCACATGTGCCCCAGATGGCACGCCGTTGACCAAAGGTTTTCAACGGCTCCATCAATCCAAAGTCGGTGGCCAGCTTACCGATCGTGGTGGACTCGCCGCCGGGGATGATGAGACCATCGAGATCAATGAGGTGTTCAGCCAAGCGAACCTCAGCGGTTTCAACGCCCAGGCTTTTAAGCATGAGGATGTGTTCTGCAAAGTCGCCCTGCAGGGCGAGGACACCGATTTTCATACGTGGGTCGTAGACGGTGGGCGATGGACGGTAAACCAAGCTACGATCTATTGTCTATCGTCCATGGTCGATTATTACCATCCCCGCCCGGCGATCTTCTCGACCTCGGGCATGGTAGCCACCGTGCGACCGACCATCGGCTCACCCAGGTTGCGGCTGACTTCGGCCAGGATAGAGGCGTCCTGGTAGTGTGTAACGGCTTTGACAATAGCGTCAGCGCGCTTGGCCGGGTCACCGGATTTGAAGATGCCAGAGCCAACGAAGACACCATCGACACCAAGTTGCATCATCAATGCTGCATCGGCAGGAGTGGCCACGCCGCCGGCCGCAAAGTTCACCACAGGCATGCGGCCGAGTTCTTTGGTCTCTTTGACGAGTTCATAAGGCGCGCCGATTTCTTTGGCGTAAGCCATCAATTCTTCGTCAACCATTGTGGTCAGACGGCGAATCGCGCCCATGACCGCGCGCGCATGGCGGACGGCTTCCACCACATCACCTGTGCCGGCCTCGCCTTTGGTGCGGATCATGGCTGCGCCCTCACCTACGCGGCGTAGCGCCTCGCCCAGGTTACGGCAACCGCACACGAACGGGATTGTGAAATCATGTTTGTTGATGTGATGGGCTTCATCGGCGGGCGTCAGCACCTCGGACTCATCGATGTAGTCCACACCCAAAGCTTCCAGGATTTGTGCTTCGACAAAGTGCCCAATGCGCACTTTGGCCATGACCGGAATGCTGACCGTCTCCATGATCTCTTCGATCAGGCCAGGGTCAGACATACGCGCCACGCCACCCTGGGCGCGAATATCCGCGGGAACACGCTCTAGTGCCATCACAGCGCAAGCGCCCGCATCTTCTGCGATTTTGGCATGTTCGGGGGTAACGACGTCCATGATGACGCCACCTTTGAGCATTTGAGCCAGTCCCTTTTTCACTGCAAAAGTACCAGTCTGTTGTTCCATTTTGGAATCTCCTTATAAGTAAAACTTGCAGATGGATTCTACCATGCAGACTTCCTCTGATATTGCAGAATCTACCAGCATAATTGCCGATATTTATAATTCGGCGAAACCTAATTCTTCCCTGTTGCCAGATGTTCGCAACAGTCTCCCTTCGTACACTCTCAAGAATATTACGGCGATCAGGATCATCAGACTGCCAATAATTTGAATCCCGCTCAGGATCTCGCCGAACAGGAAAAACGCCATCACCGCTGTGAAGGCTGGTTCAAGGGAAAGAATCAAATTGGCAACGCTGGAGGGCAGATAACTCAGACTGATGTTGTAGGTACCAAATCCTGCTAGAGTGGGGCCGGCAGCCAGTAAGAGCAGAACGCCCCATCCAGCCAGGGAGTCTCCCAACCAGAGCAGGTCGATTGCCTGTGTTGCTTTGCCGGGTAAGTAGTTTATCGGTAGCAAGTTGAAGGATAGTAAGAAGAGCGCGGCAAACCCGAAGGTGTACAGTAAAGTTGTCCAGGGATTCAAGTCACGCTGCGAAGCTGATCGTCCCATCAAACTGTAAACTGCATACAACAAACCGGAGAGCAACCCGGTCAGGATTCCAATAAAATTGGCGCTCCAGGCTGCCAGATTCAAAGCATCGGAAACCAGCACACAACCACCCAGGCTGAGTACCACTGCAACAATCTTGGCCCAATCCAGACGCTCCTTGAGAAACCACCACCCGAGCAGGGCTGTAAATCCAGCTGAACAATATGCCAGGACAGTCGAGATAGAAGCGCCATTTAGAGAAACAGAAAGCGTCCATAGGGAGTTGAAAATTGCGAGTACCAGACCGTAGATGACCAGATAGCGTAAATCACTGCGTTTGACTCTCAGAAGACCGGGACGTATCAATGCCAAACCAGGTAGCAATGTGAGCGCTACGAAAAGGTCCCGCCAGAACGCCAATACCAAAGCCGGAAGCTGGTAGGTCTGCGTCAGGTAGCGGATCAGGATAGCCGTCGTTGACAGGATGACTGCGCTCACAACTGCGATTGAATATCCGCGAGCAAGGTTGGAGGGATGGGAAGAAGAAGTCAGCACAATTCAATTTTAGAGAAAATTGGCATAATGTTAAGAGCCAATTTTAGTCAATATACTTAAGTCCAATTTATTGGAGTGGCGGGAATGTCGCAAAATTGGCTCTATAAAATAGCTGACTTAAATGATATATTCATAATACCAATATTTGGAGAAGATTATGCGTATTCCTCTTGACCGCCAGTGTGATATTCCACTGTACCAACAGATCAAAAATCATTTTCGTGAAGGAATACTTTCGGGGAGTTTTGCGCCGGATACACGCCTGCCAGCCAGCCGACAGTTAGCCCGCGATCTGGGTATAAATCGGATTACGGTGGAAACAGCGTATTCGGAGCTGGAGGCGGATGGTTTGATCTACTCCCGTGTTGGAAGCGGTACCTATGTTTTGCATCCCCAGTCCCTTCCCACCCGCCCAAAAAACAACCTCGAGGCTGCCTGGCCACTCTGGCAACAAAATGCGCAAGCAGGAAATATAGTATCTAGAAATGTTGAAATTGATGAATTATTAAAAGCGGATCAGCATCCCCAGCAGATAAGTTTTTACGGTGGCAGCAGCGCCCCCCATATGTTTCCAGCGGATGACTTTCGAAAAGTAATCCAGACCGTCATGCGCCGTGATGGTATGTCTGCATTGGATTATGGGGAAAGTAATGGCTATGCTCCTCTGCGTGCCACAATCGCGCATGTGTTGGCCAGTCAGGGGTTACAAGCTCAGCCGGATAACATCCTCATTACTGCTGGTTCGCAACAGGCGCTTTCCCTAACATCACAGATTCTTCTAAAGCCGGGCGACACCATCCTGGTAGAGAGTCCTACCTATGGTGGTGCATTGGATCTTTTTCGCGCGCTTGATTTTGATGTTGTCGGTATCCCAATGGATAATCAAGGTATGCAGGTTGGAGTCCTGGAAAAGTTGCTCCAGCAGCATCACCCAAAACTCATATATACGATTCCCAATTTTCATAACCCTACTGGCACGTGCTTAATCAGTTCGAGGCGCCGCGAGCTTCTTGTCCTTGCAGACCGTTATAACGCCCCAATTCTGGAGGATGATTTCGTAGGAGATCTGCGCTACGATGGGCGTACACAACCGTCTCTCAAGGCGCTGGACCCGGGCGGGCGAGTCATTTATGCCAGCACCTTTTCCAAAATGCTCATGCCCGGATTGCGAGTTGGTTTTTTGCTGATTGAGGGGCCGATCTATGAAAACCTGGTCAATTTCAAACGCGTCAATGATCTCGCGACATCGACTCTGATTCAGCGGGCGCTGGAGGCGTACGTCACAGTTGGTCGTTATCAAGCACATCTGCGTAGATCCTGCCAGATATTCCGCAAACGCAGGGATGCGATGGTGAAAGCTATCAAACGCTTTTTGCCAGTCGATGTGCAGTTTGAAATTCCTCAAGGCGGACTATTCATCTGGCTAAAACTTCCCGACAATTTGTCCTCCGATAACTTGCTTCCAGTGGCTCTTAAAGAAGGAGTCGATTTCGTGCCTGGAAGCAGATTTTTCTCCGATAGCAGCCAGGGGAGAAATTGGATGCGTCTCAATTTTGTTGTCCAGCTGCCGGATGAAATTGAAGAAGGAATCAAACGGTTGGGTCAGGCAATCGAAAAGTTAGTCAACCATAAGAAGATTGATTAACGGCTGCTAACTTTTCACAGGGGAAATATTCTCAACTCTTTAGTGGGGGAAGTCCTCATAAAAAAAACAATGCCTAAAAGGCTTGACAAAATTGGAATTTTATATACAATTAGTACAATGATACAATTAGTTCAATTATACAATGATACAATTTTGAAATGAGACAGCTGATTGAAAATATCCAGCTTGACTTTCGTTCTGGCACCCCGATCTATACCCAGATCGTTGAGCAGGTCAAGCTGCAGGTCGTCAGTGGCGAACTCAAGCCAGGAGATCAGCTTCCCACAGTGCGAGCATTGGCGCTGGAATTGCGGGTCAATTTCAACACAGTAGCACGAGCCTATCGCCTCTTGGACGAGGCTGGCATTATCTCTACCCAGCAAGGACGCGGTACCTACATCCTTGAAGTTCCGCCTCCTGAGCGTACTGACAAATTGAGACAGCAGGCGCTTACAGCTCTGACCCGTGATTACCTGAGTGAGGCATATCGTCTGGGATGCAGCCCGGATGATATCAACAAAGCTCTGATTGAACAACTCGAAAACGAAACCAATTCTGAAAACACATGAGGTTGTCATGTCCAAAAAATACTCCAAGGACAAAACCCTTCAATCCATGAAAGTTAAGAAGGACGAACATATCTCCGGCATCGCCGCTACTGTTTTCGCTGTCTTCCTGGTTGCCAGCGTTCTGGGTGCGATTATCTTGTCGGAGAATGGCATCAGCGATGGGATCGTTGGCGGATATGTCACCGTAACAATGCTAATCGGTATCTACATCCTTTTTGCTCTGAAGGTGGCTTCGCAGTGGGAAAAAGTCGTCGTTCTACGCCTTGGTAAATTCAAGGAATTGGCAGGGCCGGGACCATTCTGGATCATCCCCATTGTGGACTCGACACCGATCTGGATCGATCACCGCGTCATGGTCACACCATTCTCTGCCGAGAAAACGTTGACGAAAGATACCGTTCCTGTGGATGTGGATGCTGTACTCTTCTGGGTTGTCTGGGATGCTGAAAAGGCCGCCCTTGAGGTAGAAGATTATAGAGTAGCCATTGCCTGGGCTGCCCAGACCGCGCTGCGCGAAGTGATCGGCCAGATGGACCTGGCCAACATCCTGATCGGCCGCGCCAAGATGGACGATGAACTGCAAAGAATCATCGATGAGCGCACTACTCCATGGGGTGTGACAGTGCAGTCCGTGGAGATACGTGATGTGGTCATCCCGCAGGATCTTGAAGACACAATGTCCCGCCAAGCTCAGGCAGAACGCGAGCGTCAGGCGCGTGTCATCCTGGGTGAATCCGAGAAACAGATTGCATCCTCCTTTGCCGAAGCCTCGCAGGCTTACGCTGACAACCCGACCGCACTGCATCTACGCGCCATGAACATGCTCTTCGAAGGGTTGAAAGAGAAGGGCGCCCTGGTCATTGTCCCAAGCAGCGCTGTAGATACGATGAACCTTGGCGGCTTGAGCGGCGTTGTTTCGATAGCCCAACAGAACTTGCCAAAAAACAAGGATCAATAAATCTTCCTTCGAAAAAGCGAAGAAGTTCGAATAGCCTATTTATCGACGTTTCACATGAAACAAACAAGGAGCTTACAATGTCCACTCGCACCACAATCTTTGCAACAATCTTCCTGGTCGCATTTGCAGTTGCCTTTAGCATCTCTGTCTATGGCAGATTGCCAGATCAAATGGCTTCGCACTGGAATACCGCTAATCAAGTCGACGGCTATATCTCACGTTTTTGGGGCGCTTTTCTGATGCCGGTTATCTCTGTGGGAATGCTGTTGCTGTTTCTGGTCATTCCGCAAATCGACCCACTCAAGGCCAACATCGCCAAGTTCAGGGAATATTTCAACGCGTTCATTGCAATCATGGTTGGGTTTATGGTTTATATGCACATCCTGACCATACTCTGGAATCTGGGGTACGACCAGTTCAGTATGAGTACAGCCATGCTCCCTGCCCTGGGATTGATATTTGTCTTTGCCGGGATCATGATGCGACAGGCAAAACGAAATTTCTTTATCGGTATCCGTACGCCATGGACGCTCAGCAGCGACCTTGTATGGGACGAAACGCACCGTCTGGGGTCGACTCTGTTCATCACCTCTGGAATTCTGGCCCTGTTGGGCGCGTTCTTCCCTGATTATGCATTCTGGTTTATCTTGGTGCCCGTATTGGGCTCGACTCTATTTCTGCTTGTTTATTCCTATGTTCTTTATCAGCGAGAAACAAACGCTTGAGCCATGTTTCATGTGAAACAAAAACGGCCTTTGTATTCGCCGCTGTTAAAAATGTCAAAAAGTTTCATAAACAAGTGAGATGAAAATATGTCAGAAGAGCTCAAAAAATGGGAATACCAGATATACAGTCTGGGCTCTGTTCTAAAATCACCAAAAAACGAAGAGTTGGTGGAGCTATTAGATGAATGGGGGGAGGATGGCTGGGAGCTTGTATCAGCCGTACGCGGCGAGAGCACCAACCGTCTGACCCTGATCGCCAAACGCCCGCTGACTGACCGGAGCCGTCGCGAACGCTCGAGACCATCTTATTAGGATAATCGAATGAAGAAAATTTTCAACTGGAAAATCTTTTTTGTCTTACTGACAGCTTCCATTGTCGGAGTTGTAGCAGCAATTCCCTATTCCCTGGCAATCCAAGGCTCTACCTTGTCTGAATTGAATTTGCCTATCCCAACCTGGCTGCTGATCTCACTTCAAGTATTGCAAAATGCGGTCATGTTCGCTGTTGTAATTTTCATAGGATTGCATGCTGCCAACCGAGTGGGATTAGGCCTGCCGATCCTTGAAGCAAAACTTCAGGATGAACCTGTTGGTAAAAAAATCAAGGCTCTTCTGTTTCCAAGTATCCTGCTTGGCATCATCGGCTCAGTTGTTGTAATTTTGCTGGACGTGCTGGTTTTCAATCCATTACTGATGGCGGAGTTAGGGGATAAAGCTGCCGCCCTCAACCAGGA
>JBAVJG010000498.1:0-1812 GCA_049687655.1 Anaerolineales bacterium
CTCTGAAGCTGTCAGCGGCGTGGACCCGGATGATTTCTCCCTGAACACCACAGGTAATATCACTGGGGCTTTCGTAGCGAACGCGAGCGGCTCCGGAAATATATATATCGTCATCGTAGCCACAGGCAATGATGACGGGGGGCTGCGTCTGGATGTGCAAGATAACGACAGCATTATTAACGCTTCAGGGACTCCATTAGGAGGGCCGGGCATGGGCAACGGCAATTTCACATCAGGCCAAGCCTACACAGTAGACAAGAACGTTCCATACGTGTCCGGCAGCCTGCGCACCGACGCCAACCCGACGACAGCCGTCAGCGTTGCTTTCTCCGTCGGTTTTTCGGAAGCAGTTTCCGGGGTCGACTCGAGCGATTTCTTCGTGTCCACAACCGGAAATATTTCCGGCGCGGCCATCACGGGTGTCAACGGTTCAGGGAATTTGTACAACGTCACAGTTGCCACAGGTGATGGGAGCGGCACGCTGCGCCTGGACATCCTGGACAACGACAGCATCTTGGATACATCCGGGTTTCCACTGGGCGGCCCAGGGATTGGGAATGGCAATTTCACTACAGGCGAAGAATACACGCTCGATAGAACTCCGGTTCAATTGTTTACGGATACCATCAGATCGAACGGGAAAAACGATGGCTGGGTGCTGGAATCCAGCGAAGACAGCGAGCAGGGTGGCATCAAGGATTCAAAAAACACGACCTTCGTGCTGGGTGATGACGCCCAGAACAGGCAGTTCCGATCCATCCTGCACTTCCCGACTTACTATATTCCCAACAATGCTGTGATCACCCGGGCATTGCTCATGATCAAGGGCGAAGCACTGGCAGGGACCAACCCCTTCACGACCCATGGAAACATCCTGGTGGATATCCGCTCCGGTGCGTTTGGATTTATCGGCCCATTCCGGTACCGCGGACTCCAGATCTCAGATTTCCAGAGCCCATCGCACATGGATGGGGTCGCTATGATCGAAAACAATCCATTCAATGGCTGGTACTGGGCCTGGCTGGAAAGTTCAGCCTTTAATTACATCAAATTGAATGGCATTACCCAAATCCGTCTGAGATTCCAAATCGATGATGACGATGATCTTGCGGGCGATTACCTAAGATTCTATAGCGGCGATTATGAAGGTCTGGCACTGCGTCCGCGGTTGGTGATCGAGTATTACGTGCCGTAATAGCAGATTAAATTGAAGGTCACGTTGTTCTCAACAGATGAGAGCAACGTGACCAATTCTATATACACAAATATTCTGACAAGATTTTCTAGTTACAAAACTATCCCCTCGGGCGTTTCAACTCCTAACGCTTCAAAATCCAACGCTTTTTCCACAGTGCGCACCCACTCGTAATATAGACTCTTGGCACTGACAATAATCCCGCCAGCGGCGCGAATGCGTTCCAGACCAATCTGGTGATCGGAACCAGGAGAACCGGTTGCATCCGAAACTACTGCAACCCCGTAACCCAGGTCTAGTAATCCCAGCGCCGAGTGCGTGATACAGACGTCCGTTTCGTAGCCGATGAGCACGGCAGTCTTCCGTCCAGTCTTTTGGACGGCTTCGAGAATGTCGTCCTGTGCGGCAAGACCGAATGTCATTTTGTTGTAGATTTTCGTATTCGGTGGCAGGAGTTCCGCAATTTCGCCTGACACGCTTCCATTGCGGGGAACATCTTCAGCAGTGACGATCAGCGGCACCTTCAACCAGTTTGCCACCTTGATCACCCAGCACATCCGCTGCAAGAGTGCTTTGCTACCATCTGCGGATTCTTTTTGCATGAAGGAAGGTTGAAT
>JBAVJG010000499.1:0-4144 GCA_049687655.1 Anaerolineales bacterium
TCCAGCCCATATGACTGTGCCCAGCCGTGCCGCCTGTGCAGGTCAGCCATGCGCTCTTTGCTATAAGCCACTTCAATACCGCCTACCATATAATAGGTGGGGTGTTCATCGCTGTGCAGGCTGTTAAATAGCTCAACCGTATATTGGGCAAACTCGCACATCATCTTGGAACCATTGGTTTGAAAAACCAGCCCTGGTGCGTGCGATGTCGACCCGCCCGTTTCGAAAAGCGGGCCTTTATCGACAACAACAATATCCTTCCAACCTAATTTGGTTAAATGGTAGGCCGCGCTCGCGCCGACAATTCCCGCACCAATAATGACTAAATTTGCTTGCTTACGCATACTCTCTCCCTTACCAGAATGGTTTCACATCTTCTTCTTCCCAATAGCGGGGATCGTTTGATTCATAATAATAGTTTTGATAGCGGTCTCGCTGGCTTCCACGTCTGAGAGGGATTCTGCGCGATGGGACATCCCGCCGCATCATCCTCGACCCAAGCCTGCTCCGCTTTCGATAGACAGTTGGACGCAGCCTTGGCAACGCCTGGCGCACCGGCCTGGCGCTGATCCGCATCCCGGGCATGTCTTTGTACAGTTCACTGACTTTGCCTGTCAGCCGGGCTACATTAAAGAGACTGATGTTATGACGCGATTCCTGCCGCTCAGCCAGGTCGGCCATCACCTCGCCGATTACGCTGGCGAACTTGTAGCCATGTCCGCTGAACCCGCCCGCAAAGCTGACCTGCGGGTATTCCGGGTGCAGGTCGATGATGAAGTGCTTATCGGGTGAATTGGTAAACATGCAGGCTTTGAGCGTCATGGTTGGCCCGGCACCCTCCGGAAAGTAGCGTGACGCGAAATCTCGCAGCACTTCTTCGTCTTCGACGTCGGGCTCCCGGTCGTAGCCATACGGTTCGACCACTTCTTCAAAGTGATGGTACTTGCCGAATTTGAATCCGGGTACGGTATGTACCGGGAAGCCGTAATAACGTCCTTCCGGTACCAGCAGGTTGAAGACCGGGAAGCGCTCCGGCGTAAACAGTTCCGGTCGGTCAGGTTGCAGCCAGGCCAGCACCTGCCGTTCAGGGGTAGCGTAGCCGCGCAAGAAGGGCAGCAGGCTGGAATTCCAGGCGCCGCCTGTGATGACCAGCGAATCGGCTTCATATTCGGCCCGGTCTGTGACCACGCGCACACCCTCGCCGTTCGAGATTGGTTGCCACTCGAGCACTGTTTCCCGTCCATGGATTTCAGCGCCCAGAGCATGCGCGGCCTGCACATAGGCCACTGTGGCCGCTTCGGGCAGGATGAACCCGCCTTCAGGCTGGAACACGCCCATGAGATCATGCGGCAGGTTGTAGCCGGGAAAGCGCGCGTTGATATCCGTCCCGCTGAAGACTTCATGTTCCAGGCCGTGCTCCACGCAGGATTTCAGCGAGCCTTTGAAGACCCAACTGTCAGCCGGGCCGGCGTCAATGGAGCCCGTTTTAACGTAGACCTGTTTGCCCGTGCGGACTTCGATCTGTGACCAGAGTTCATAGGCTCGGCGCAGCATCATCACGTAGGAGGGGTGTTCGTAATAGGCCAGCCGGATGATGCGGGTATAGCCATGCGACGAGCCCATATCGTTGGGGATGTCGAATTGCTCGATCCCCAAAACGCGTTTGCCGCGTTTGGCGAGCTCGTAACAGACGGCGCTGCCCATCCCGCCCACGCCGATCACGATGGTGTTGAATCGTCTGGAGTATCCACTTAATTGCATTTGATTTTCTCCAATATCGGTGGTCGAGTACCGCTTGTGCCCGAAAGGGTACGAAGCGGAGTACACTTGCACCTCCCTGCGTTCGGTGCAGTGCAGGTGTCGAGACTACAAATAACAAGTATCATTTTGCCACTTTGGTCTCTATACGGGCCGGGAAAAGCACCCGGCCCCACTCGACCAACGGAATTGCTCTACATATTTTATGAATCACTGATCTTGCGCGGACCGCGAGCGCGCAGACGAACGCCACCCGGGTCGAAGAAGGGTGTGTTGACGGCTTTCGCCAGAGTAGGGCGTCCGTTGACTTCCACCAAAAGTTGCGCGCCCGGATAGGTATGCGTGACGCGCACAAATCCCAATGCCAGTGTTTTCTCCACGCTATGGCCCACCGCGCTGGAGGTCACTTCCCCAACCAGTTCACCGGCCGATTCGATGTCTAACTCGTCACCCGCTTCGCTCCCGGTAAACATCTTTTCACGGATTGTGCTGATGTCAGAGATGCTGAAGATGCGTTCACCGGTTTTAGCAGGCACTTTGCTTTCCAATTCCAACCCGGTCCAGCGCTCGTCCAGGCCCATATCCTGGATTTGAAGCAGTGCCTCGCGCCCGATGAACTGGCGTTTGTCAAAACGGATCCAGCGGTTCAGGCCAAGTTGGAAGGGATTACGGGTTTCATCGATGTCCGGGCCGTAGAGCGGGAGGGCTTTTTCGATGCGCAAGCTCTGCATGGCGGCCACGCCGTAGGGCTGTATGCCGTACTCGGCTCCGCTCTGAAGCAGAGATTCCCACATCACCGCAGCTTCCTCGGCCGGGATATAAAGCTCGTAGCCCAATTCGCCCGTGTAGCCGCTGCGTGAAATCAACACGCGTGTATCGTTGATGACTCCCCGGCTGAACCAGAAGAACTTTTGGTTTTCCAGGTCGGTTTCTTGAGTGATGTTGAGCAGGAAATCGCGCGAACGCGGCCCCTGCACGGAGATCAGGGCGATGGATCCGCTCTGGTCGGTGATATAAGCACTCATCCCAGCAGCGTGCTCCGAGATCCATTCCGCAGATTTGAGTCGCGGCCCGGAACTGGTCACGATCATGAAGTGCTCATCGCCGAACTTGTACACGGTGATGTCATCCATGATGCCGCCTTCCTCATTGCACATGGTGGAGTAGCGCACCTGACCGGGATGCATATCGCGGATCTCGTTGACCAGCAGGCGATTGATCAACCGCTCGGCTCCGGGGCCCTTGATATCCACTTCACCCATGGTGGACAGGTCCTGAATCCCGATATTCGTCCTCGTGTTGATGTGCTCTTCTAATGGAGAAGTGTAGCTGAGGGGGAACATATAGTCCCCGCCCCCTTTAACCATCTTCGACGCTGTTCGCAGATGAATCTCGTACAGCGGCGTTCTGCGTTCACTCATAATATCCGCCTCCTTCTTGGCACAACGAGGGTTATTATAACGAATCTTGTCCGATTTGTGGTGATACCTGCAACGAGGGCATATTCATATACGTAGAATTAACTCCGATGTGTAGTGAACCACTAAGCCTCAAAGTCACACCGTTCGTACCGCAAGTAAAGGCGGCAGCCGGTGCGAGACAGCGAAGACACAAAATCCCTTTGTGTTTTAGGAGCTTCGTGACTTGGTGGTCAGGCGTTGATCTCAGCTTTGCGCTTCGTGACGAATTCACCCAAAGCCTCTTCGACGCCGGGATCGATTTCCGGGGCTTCGTATTCTGCCAACAACTCTTTCACTTTTTCGGCCGCGACCTGGTCAGCGGTTTTTCCGCCGTCGATCATCCATTTTTCAGCATCATCATAATTAAACAATTTGGACTTGAAGAAGGCGGTTTCAAAGTGACTCATGGTGTGTTCAGTTCCTAAGTGATGCCCACCGGGTGCCACCTCCCGTAGCGATTGCAATGCCAGAGCGTCATCGGAAAGATCGATACCCTTCATTAACGTATGGAACATGCCCAATAGTTCACAATCCATAACGAACTTCTCGTACCCGGCAGCCAGACCGTTCTCCAGCCAGCCGGCGGCGTGCAGCACAAAATTGACGCGCGCCTGCACGGCGGGCAGCATGGTCATGACCGACTCGTAGGCAGCCTGGGCATCGGGGATTTTGGAGCTGGCGAACATCCCGCCGCTTCGGAAGGGCAGTTTGTAACGTCGCGCCATTTGCGCGCTAGCGAAGAGCGCCAGTTGACTTTCCGGGGTGCCGAACATAGGCGCGCCGCTCTTCAGGTCTACATTGGTCATGAAGGAGCCATACACAACGGGCGTGCCCGGCTCCACCATCTGGGCATAGGCGATCCCGGCCAACGCTTCGGCGTTTTGCTGGATGAGCGTTCCGGCTATGGAGACGGGCGCCATCGCACC
>JBAVJG010000500.1:0-2169 GCA_049687655.1 Anaerolineales bacterium
AAATTCAACCGTGCGTTCAGAAATATCAAGGGATGCGGCAATCAACTTATTGCTTTTACCTTGTAGTAAAAGCTTTACAACTTCCCATTCGCGCTTGCTCAATGGATTGGTGTGTGCCATAGTCTTCTTTCTTCCTATTGCTGTGCCGGGTGCAGTCCAACGGCCTGTGTTCGCGTAACACCTTACAAGTAAACCCCCTATCCAACACAGAATAGGACTTTCATTTTGGATATCTTCCTGGAATTTACAACTCCATTGTATTCAGCAACTCTTTCAATGCGGACAACTCTTCTTTGGACAGGGTTACGCCTTTGCCTCTCCTGTTTCTGTCCGCTGACCAGTCGCGCAGGTCATATTTTGGCTCCCTGTCATTCCAACTCATCAGGTTGAGTTCCTTGGTCCACCCCGATTTGGATGTAGATAGCACGCCAAACTTTTTGATGATTTCGTATTTGATATCTGTCATTGTTCAAGTCTCCTCTAATGCGCCCACGCCACCACGCCCGCCTGGACCCGGTAGGGGGCAAACTCTTTTTACAGGCTCATAACTTATCTGATATGTATTATTAATCAGTGGAACCTCCTAATACAAGACAGGCATTCTGACCGCCCAGGCCAAAGCTGTTCGAAAGCGCAATCCGGAAGTCCAATTTGCGAGCTTGATTTGGAACGTAATCGAGGTCGCATTCGGGATCAGGCGTTTCCAGATTGATGGTCGGATGGATACTGCCCGTCTCCAGGGATTTGATGCAGGCAATCGCCTCCAGCGCCCCTGAGCCGCCCATGCAGTGACCGATCATACTTTTGGTGGAACTGATCGGGATTTGATATCCTCGCTCGCCAAAAACATGCTTGATGGCTTTGGTCTCGACAATATCATTGACCTGCGTGCCCGTGCCGTGCGCGTTGATGTACCCGACTTCATCCGGTGGACAGCCAGCATCTTCAAGCGCCCAGCGCATGACATTGGCCGCCCCCGCGCCTTCCGCGTCAGGGGCCGCGCTATGGCCTGCATCCGATGAAGTGGCCTGACCCAGCACCTCGGCATAAATGCGTGCCGACCTGCCCCTGGCATGTTCCAGACTCTCCAGCACCAGGATACCGCAGCCTTCGCCCATCACAAACCCATCCCGTTCGGCATCGAAGGGGCGGCTGGCGCGTTCGGGCTGCTGGCTGTACTTACTGGCCAGAACGGTCATCGCCTCGAAGGCTATCATCACATCCGGATGAACAAGTGTATCCACGCCGCCTGTCAGCATCAAGTCTGCCCGTCCCGACCTGATCTGGTCGAGCGCTATCCCAATCGCCTGGGTTCCGCTGGCGCAGGTGGCTGAGACCGTATAGAAAGGCCCTGCCGCCCCGCTATACGCGCTGACATAGTGACTGGGCATATTCGGCAGCCCATTGATCAAGGCCGTTGGTACAATTCGCGCCCCTTTTAGCCGGTACCCCAGGGAGCTTTCCAGTAGGAGTTCAAAGCCCGCGTTGGCGGTGCCCAGCGCAACTCCGCTGCGGTCACTTTTCTTTTGAACGTCTTCCGGTGTCAGCCCGGAATCTGCCAACGCCAGCTTTGCAGCCGCCAGCGCCAGTAATGACGCGCGCGACATGCGCCGGGCGTTCTTGGGATGGATTTCATAATCGGACGAATCAAAGTTCTGCACTTCCCCGGCAATCTGCGTTTTCATCGCGGAAGCATCGAAGTTTTTGATCTCCCGGATTCCGGATTTCCCGGCCAGCAATCCAGCCCAGAAATCATCCAGCCTCCCCAGGGATGTGATCGCTCCTAACCCGGTGACAACGACTCTTTGTTTGTTCATCGCTAAAAGTTTCGACACCGTTCGTGCCGTCCCGCCCTGACTTTTGGCGGGGTTCCCCATCTTCTCATAACCTGGTGCCCAATCGCGCAAATCATATTTCGGCTCTCTGCGGACGTGGACAACACACCGACCTTCTCGATGATTTCATATTTGATATCAGCCATCATAAATCTCCTCGAAACAACGTGGTTTATCGTGCAGAAAACCTTCTATACTGACCGAATACCATTTATTATTTACACATTTCTTCAAAACTAAAAAACTTAACGTTTACCAATCGACATCCCTGGTGAGATCAAGTATTTCGTTGCTTTCAATATGGGATATCCGCACCAGGCAGCCGATGGACATG
>JBAVJG010000501.1:0-2460 GCA_049687655.1 Anaerolineales bacterium
GCGCCAACCCCCGCAATCGCAACAACGAACCCGGAAACGGCAATCAGACGCTTTACCTGCGGTTTGAAGTACTCGGCAATACGCCCGGCCAACTGACGGTCAGAGTATTGCCGGTCATATTTTTCTGCGTTGAGTCCACCAAAAAAGCCCATAGATTAACCTTTAGCTGTCAGCGGTTAGCAGTTGGCTTCTAGCGAAAAGCTAATCGCTAACGGTTATTTGCTGTAATTTATTCTCTAAAAATCCTCGAATACGCTTCAGAAGTTCTCATCAACTCGTCATGTGTGCCGATGGCGGCAATGCTTCCCTTACGCAGCACCACGATCAGATTTGCCCAGCGGATTTGCGAAAGGCGGTGCGTGATCAGGAAGGTCGTGCGCCCTTTGGCAGCGTTGGCAACCGCGCGCTGGATTTTATCCTCTGTAGCGCTGTCAATAGCACTGGTCGAATCATCCAGGATCAGGATATGCGGATCGGTCAGGAAGGCACGCGCCAGTGCCAGCCGTTGGCGTTGACCGCCGGAGAGCGTGACGCCGCGTTCGCCGATGACAGTTTCATAGCCCTCGTCAAAGGTTTGGATGAAGTCATGCGCCTGGGCTGATGCCGCCGCCGATTCGACCTCCCCCTGGCCTGCTCCCGGTTTCCCGAAAGCGATATTCTCGCTGATAGAGCGTGAGAACAGGAAGATGTCCTGCTCGATCATTGAGATTTGTGAACGCAGGGAGGCCAGATTCCACTCCCGGACATCTATCCCATCTACCAGAACCTGCCCACCGGTCACATCGTAGGTGCGGTTGATGAGCCGGACCAGCGTAGTCTTACCTGCGCCCGTCTGCCCGACGAGAGCAACTGTTTGGCCCGGTTTGACTTTGAAGGAGATATTCTCCAGAACACATTCTCCTTCAGTGTCATACTCGGGATCAGGGTAGGTAAATGAGACATCCCGAAACTCGATCTCACCGCGCATCGCGCCTGTGTAGCCCGCGGCGTTTTGGTCCAGCTTCGTCTCGCGATTGATCAGTTCTAGAATGCGTCGCGCACCGGAAAGTCCTAGCGAGATCTGGGAATAGGCGAAGGTCGAAGCAAAAGTGGGGAATTGCAACATAAGCAATAAGCCGAAGTATGCCACCACGCCACCGGTTGTAATCAGCCCGTCACGAAAGAGGAACAGGGCATGCACCAGGCCGATCGTATAGGTCATACCTAAGAGCAGATTGGGTAGGAAACGCGCCTCGAGGTCTCCCTGTCGTACAAAGGCATTACGCACGCGACGGGCGTTGGTCACGAAGCGCTCGATCTCTGCAACTTCCTGGGCTGCTCCCTTCATAATTTCCACCCCATCCAGAGCTTCGGAAAGATGTGTGTTCATGTCGCCAAAAGTAGCACGCACTTCATCAGTGATGGGAGAAAGTGTCCGCAGATAGTGCCACAAAGCGATAAAATAGGAAATCGTATATAACGTCGGTGCCAGCACCAGCGCCGGATGATATTGCGGTGCGAAGAGGAACGGCATGATCAGGAACATGAACGAGCCAGTCACCAGGTTCAAGCCCGGGCTGAACATGAAGTTGACCTCGCGCACGTCATTGGTGGCACGCGCCATGGTATCGCCTACAGGCTGCAAATTATGGAAGGTCATGCTTTTGCCGAGCAGGGAAACGTACAGTTCGTCGCGGATGTCACGCTCGACTTTCTGCGCCATCAATTCCGCGCCGAAGTTGCGTCCAAATTGCAGCACGCCGCGTACGATTTGTGAACCGCCCAAAATCAATGCCAGCGGAATCAAGATGCCGGTGTCCGGGTTGGATTTCAGCATCTGGTTGAAGGCATCCCCCACCATGACGGGCACAACGGCAGCCAACGCGGCGTTCCCTAATCCACCAATGAGGATCAGGATGATGATCGGCCAGTAGCGAGTGGCATGCGTAACAATCCACTTGACCGCAGTGCTGCGATCAGCGGTGTGCTTACGTTGCAGGGTGAATTCAGCAGGATTGGAAATAGCGGTCATATGAGTTTGCAGATATAAGACGAATACATAGGGACTGATTTTACCCCCAATCTGGTTGGGTAAGAAAACCGGCTCTCTAGGATTCTCCGTGAAAAGTCCAGATTTTGGGGGTGCGAGCGTGCGTTCGCACCCCCCAAATCTGGGTATCTACCACTGCGTCTTCGCGCAGCGAACGGCGGAAATTCCCAAAGAACCAGAAAACCTCCTTCGGCTATAAACTTCGAAGGAGGTTCAATTTCTTCTACCTGATTCTATATCTCTTGTTTGTTGCTACTCTCTGTAGAGTTACTGAGCTCATTATTTGTTCCATTGCCTCCAACCCAGCGGCGGAGGTCATATCCGATCCTGTCGTCTTTTTTCTTATTTTGATTAATTCCCCTTTTAATCAACTTCTTATTCTTGGAATTAATCTTATCGATTATTTCCTTATTTTCATCAGCATTTAATTT
>JBAVJG010000502.1:0-5000 GCA_049687655.1 Anaerolineales bacterium
TGTTGTCATCTCCACTTTCCAGCACCAGGAATACTACTCTCCGGAAGCCCGCCCTGGTCAGTTAGAAGATTTCCATCGCGTTGCAGATGCTGGCGCGAATATCGTCAGCGGCAGCCAGGCTCACTTCGCCCAGATGATGGAGTTTTACAACGGCTCGTTCATCCACTATGGACTGGGCAACCTGTTCTTCGATCAGATGGGTGACATCCCGTACTATCCTGGCATACGCCGCGAGTTCATCGACCACTATGTCATCTATAAGGGCAAAGTGATCAGCATCGAACTGCTGACCACCATGCTGGTGGATTACTCCCGTCCGCGCATCATGACGCCCGAAGAGCGCGCCAGCTTCCTGAACGAATACTTCTATCACAGCGGATGGGGTGAAACCATACCTACACCCGTCCCGCAGCCGACGGTCACACTCACACCGATGACCTTGCCGCAGCCGTTCACGACCATCACCCCGGTACCATTTGTGCCCTTGGAGCCATAAGATGATGCGCCATTTGCTTTACAGGACCCTGTTGTTGATTTCCCTGGTCGTCTTGCTGGCATCCTGTCTACCCTCGTCAATAGACGATGGACCGGCGAGGATTCAGCTACCGCCCATGGAAATCCCGCTGCGGGAATTCTCAAGCACCCAACCTATCCTCAGCAATACACCCCTTGCTGCAACCCAAATACCCCTGCCAACTGCCACAATCACGCAACCAACTCCCCTCCTTCCGATTATGACAGCCACAATCACACCCTTGCCCTATCCGTTGTGGATCGACCCCTCGATCCCCGAAGCTTTACGCGAAGCTGCGCTTGGGTTGAACCTGCCGGCCGCAACAAGTAAATCCGCATCTGTCCTTGAACTGGGACTGGCTTCTCCATCAGATGAAAACCCATCGACCTGGATATATGCGCTCGTGGCTCCTTTCCCGACTGTGATGGATGGAGTAGCACTGGTGGAACTGGATTCCGCCTGGAACGCTTCATCCTCGGGCCCAATGCCTGGGTCGCCGTTATGGATGACAGAATCCACTCTCGGCGCGATGTCTGCTGTTTTCGGGGAAGCAGGTGAGGGAACGGTTAAGACCGTGCCTGCTGAAGAGTTGATCGATACTCTTTGGGAGAACCAACCTGCCTGGGGGATCGTCCCGTTCGAGTCCCTCGATCCCAGGTTGAAAGTGTTGACCATCGACAAACAGTCCCCGGTGCGCAATGATTTCGATCAGTTAGCCTATCCGCTGAAAGTGGACTTTGCACTAACCGGGGGCAAAGCCGCATCTTTCGAATTGCCGCACACCAATCGCGATCCGTCCAAAATGACCGTTGTGCTGATGACGGGGGTGACCGCGCTGGTGCGGGCCACCGCATCCCGCATGGAAATCATCGGCCTGGATTACCCGGCCCGGGATATTGGTGAAACGCTCAAAGCTGCCGACATCACCCATATCAGCAACGAAGTCCCGTTCTATACGGGCTGCCCTTACCCCGATGCGCGCCAGAAAGAACTGGTGTTTTGCAGCAGTTCCAAATATATCGAGCTGCTGGAACTGGTCGGAACGGATGTGGTAGAACTGACTGGCAACCATTTCCAGGACTATGGTTCCGTAGCTACCCTGCAAACGTTGGAAATGTACAACGAAAGGCAATTGCCTTATTATGGCGGCGGCGCCGATCTGGAAGATTCGCGCAAACCAGCCCTGCTGACGCATAACGGCAATCGATTTGCATTTATCGGCTGCAACCCGATTGGACCGCAATTTACCTGGGCGACTGAAACGGAACCGGGCGCTGCTCCATGCGATGATTACGAGTGGATAAAAAGCGAGATTGCAAGTCTGGCTGAAAAGGGCTATATTGTGATTGCCACTTTCCAGTATATTGAATACTATGAACCCGTACCGATTGAGCAGCACGTAAAAGACTTTCACGCGATTGCCGATTCCGGAGCGACTATCGTGAATGGCAGCCAGGCGCATATCCCGCAGGCGATGGAGTTTTACAACGGCGCTTTTGTCCACTATGGTTTGGGGAACCTGTTCTTCGATCAGATGGATGGCCCCTCCCGCCGTGAATTCTTAGACCGGCATGTTTTTTACGATGGCCGTTATATCAGCACGGAACTGGTCACCGCCATGCTGGAAGATTTCGCCCGTCCGCGTCCAATGCGGATGGATGAGCGTGAAGTGTTTTTAGCGCGTATGTTCGGTGTCAGTGGCTGGCGAGAGAATGTACCGGCCGAAGAAGGCGAGAATTAAACCCGTCTCAAAAACAACTAAAATAAGATTATGAAGATTTTCGATATTTCCCTTACCCTTTCTCCCAACCTGCCGGTCTGGCCGGGAGATGACCCCTTTGAATTGGAGCAGGTTGATTCAATGGACAAAGGCGCGGATGCCAACGTTTCCCGTTTGAGCACAGGTGTGCACATCGGCACTCATGTGGATGCGCCGCATCATTTCCTGAACGATGCACACACCGTCGAAAGTTTGCCATTGGATGTTCTGACCGGTCCCTGTTATGTGACCCAGTTGCCCGATGGTGTGGAAGCCCTCACTGCCGAAACCCTGGAAGGCATATCATTACCCGCTGAACCAAGGCGTATCTTGTTCGGGACGAGTAATTCCCACTTGTGGTCGCGTGGCGAAACCAAGTTCCAGGAAGATTTCGTAGCTGTTACCGAAGATGGCGCGGAATGGCTGGTTGAGTATGGCATCCAACTTGTGGGCGTAGACTATTTGTCCGTTGCCCCGTATAGCGATCCAATTCCCACCCACAGAACTTTGCTGAAAGCCGGAGTGGTTGTTGTCGAAGGGCTTGACCTGTCCGCTGTGCCGCGCGGATTTTATGAGCTATACTGCCTGCCACTAAAACTACTTGATGCAGAAGGTGCTCCTGCACGCGCAATATTGATCCAGAGATAACGGAAGAGAGAGAACCATGAGCAGAAAAAGAGGAAAACATATTTTTGGTATGACAGGGGCACAACTCGCGATTCTGACTATCCTGTCCCTGACCGCGATTGGATTGATTTTCGGGGGCTTCATCTTTATCAGCAGTACTGCACAGCCTGGTGGATTCACTGTTCTGCCTACCAATGAACCGGAAAACTCGGGTCAGTCTCCTCAAATTAATATAACGCCGGATCTAACCGATATAACCAGCCTGTCCCTGACCGCAACCCTTAACCCAAGCGAAGTGCAAATTCCACCTGATTGGAAACAATATAGTAACTCAAGGATTGAGCTGCGGGTGCCACCGCAGTTCAACTCGGTTGATATAAATACACAACGCCAGAAGCGCATCGATTTTTTCAGAGAGCAAGGTGCCGGATCCCTGGCTGCGCAGCTTGAGGAGGATATTTTCGAATATCGATTCTGGTTCAATTTCTCCCAACCAGATACGGTAACTTTTGTGACCAGCGTGGTTGTCAAAGCTGAATTCCTCCCCACCGAAGCTTTGGGCGAGTATATAGATCAGGTTTATGGGGAAAATTTGCAGGGAGTCGAAATTGTAGATCGTCAGGTGTATCCCATCGAAGGCTTTGAAGCAGAACGCATTCTTATGGTTGCCAACCTGAACGACATCTCGCTTGGCGCAGCGGAATACGTTGTCACTGACGGTATCAACTTGTGGATCATCAGTTGTTGGTCGGATTTCGATGAGTTCTCTACTTGGCTGCCCGAGTTCGACAGGATCGCACGCTCGTTCCGCCTGGTCACACGATAGTACAAAAGTGAGGTAAGTTCACTAGAGTTTCGCTTACGGGCATATATATAGAACTTACGCAGTTCGCAAAAGGTTACCGAAAATAAGGGGTTCTCCCATTTAGCTGCGTAAGTCCTGATATAAATAGAGATGAGCGATGTTGTGAGTCGTTCATCTTCGTTTACTTCTTTCAATCGAAATAAATATTCAAATCTGAGCAATCGAATCGGTTCCCGCAATTGGGACAGGTAATTTTGCAATTGCGCTCGTACATCTCGTGCCCGCAACGGTCGCAGATGTATTTACGCTCGGAAATTTGCGTCTTTTCACCCTTGGGATCGGGCTGGGGAGTGGATGCGCTCAAGTCCATCGCACCGGTTTAAGCAGGGAGCGGTCGAACCCGGCCAATCGGTCCGGCCCGAGGCGCCTGACTTCTTCGATGACTCTGTCAAGATCTTGGCGCAGTTGTCCGATTTGGATACCGCGGCAGACGTCCGGCCAGGGCTGAATCCATTTTTGCACACGGCCATATACTTTGACCACACCACTGTAATTTTCACGCGTTATATGCAAGTACACAACCGCCGTTTGCAGGATGGCGCGGTACAGTTCGCGCACAGCGCCGCTTTCCTCTTTCCAGGCCTCTTCCAGGTCTTCGTGTGCCAGCCAGTATTCCCCGGTGTTGAATAATTGCATACCTTTTATGGCCGCCGGGTGGATGGTCCCGGCGCAATCGGAAGTTTTGACAGTCAGGGTGTTCATCGTTTGCGAGTATAACATGCCAGTCTCTCCCAAAAATACCCTTCTGGGGAAGGGTCGAAGGCTGAGGGGCAGAATGGTAAAATGAAAACATGTTGCGAAGCCTGTTTGCTCAGAAATGGTCGATTCTCGTATTTTCACTCGTTGCAGTGCTTGTAATGCTTCTGCTTGCTACTGGATTGCACGACGTGCAATTCGAGCCGGGTCGTTCCCTGCAGCCGGATGAATCTGCAAGCATCGAAACCACCATAGAATCCACTGTGCAGGAGATCGCGGACATACCCTTCTGGAAGCAGGCACTGTTCTGGATATTACTCATTTCGATGGTTGTGCTGGTCGCTTCCATGCTCTCACCTGAAATGCGTAGATGGTTGTTCCGCACAATGATTGGTGTGGTTTCTACAGCGTTAATGATCTTATACCTGGCAAGAGAAGGGACCTTGAGCCTGTTCAATTTTGCTGGTGGAATGGGGGATGAAGCGGCAGCGGCCTCTGATGACCTGCCCCCGATTGCGCCCTTCTCCCCTCCTGAAGTT
>JBAVJG010000503.1:0-2529 GCA_049687655.1 Anaerolineales bacterium
CAACACAGGGCACAAAGCCATGGCGCTTTACGTGGGTGATGGCGAATATCGTAAGTCGCCCAACATCCGCTTCTATGCGGACATCGTCTACACCAACACACCGCCTTCGGGCGCGTACCGCGGCTACGGCTTGCCGCAAGGTTACTGGCCGCTCGACCGTCATATGGAGAAGATCGCACGCGCGATGAACTTCGACCCGATTGAGTTCCGGCTGAAGAATGCTATCCGGCCAGGCGAGTATCATCCGTTCAGCACGGCCTGGAACGAGGGGCGTGAGCCGCGCCCGGAGATCATCCACACCGTGGGGCTGGAGCAATGTGTGCAGCAGGGCAAGGCCGCCATCGGCTGGGATCAAAAATTTAATAATGATGAGTGGCGAAATTCGTTGGGTAAAACGCGATTACGAAAAGGTATTGGCGTGGCGATGGTGATGCAGGGCACCGCCATTCCTTATCTAGATATGGGCGGGGCCTCTATCAAAATGAACGATGATGCCTCTTTCAACCTGCTGGTCGGCGCAACAGACCTGGGCACCGGCTCAGACACCGTACTGGCGCAAATGGCCGCCGAGGTGCTGGGTGTGCCGCTGGATGACATCATTTGCTACTCGTCGGATACAGACTTTACACCCTTCGACAAGGGCGCGTATGCTTCATCCACAACTTACATCTCAGGCGCGGCGGTAGTGAAGGCAGCAGAGCAAGCCGCAGAGCGCATCAAAATCCGCGCGGCGAAGATGTTCAACGAGCAAGTACACAAGGATACAGGTAAACAAAGTACGGACTTACCTGCATACATGTCTACCGACATACAATTAAAAGAAAAAATGGCGATTGCTCCGGACGGCCGCTCCATCCCATTGACCGAGATCGCCCTAGATACACTACACCGCGAGGAACAGGAACAGATCATGGGCATCGGCTCGTACGTCTCACCGTCGTCGCCGCCGCCTTTCGGCGCACAATTCGCGGAAGTAACCGTTGATGCAGAAACCGGTCAGGTCACAGTGAACAGGCTGGTGATGGCGGTCGATTCGGGCGTGATCGTCAATCCGCTGACGGCTGGCGGACAGATCGAAGGCGGGATGACGCAGGCGCTCGGTTACGCCGTGTGCGAGGAGATGCGTTACGATGACCAGGGGGTCGCCATCGAGCGTGATTTCGACCGCTACCACATCTTCCGCGCGGATGAAATGCCGGAACTGACTACCATCTTTGTAGAAACCTTTGAGCCCACGCACCCATTCGGCGTCAAGGCAGTAGCAGAAATACCGATGGACGGCGTCGCACCTGCGGTCGGGAATGCTGTCCGCGATGCGGTCGGCGTGGACATTGATGAAAATCCAATTACTCCTGAAAAGGTGTGGATGGAAATGAAACGACAGGGCAAGATATAATTCCTTATATGGAAAATTTCAGAAACTGGCTGCAAAAATATTTAGGAATTGACCCGACCGCGCAACATAAATTGTTGATCTCGGTTTTGATCGTGCTGGCCTTATCGGTGGTACATCGAATTGTCTTCGCCAGCGTGATCGAACGCATTAAAGATCGAGACCGTCGTTACCAATGGCAGAAGGCGCTTGGCTACATCTTTACCACGCTGGGCGTGCTGGCCGTCGGTTTAGTGTGGATCGAAGGCGTGCAGTACGCCGCTACGTATCTGGGACTTGTGTCCGCTGGTCTCGCCATCGCGCTGAAAGACCCGATCACGAATGTCGTCGCCTGGGTCTTCATCCTATGGCGGAAGCCATTCGAAGTCGGGGATAGAATCGAGATCGGCCAATTTGCCGGAGACGTGGTCGACCAGCGCATCTTCCAATTCTCGATGATGGAGATCGGTAACTGGGTCGCTTCCGATCAGTCCACCGGGCGTATCCTGCACATCCCCAACGGTATGATCTTCACCAGCGGCGTCGCCAATTACACGCACGGCCCGGATTACATCTGGAATGAAATCCCGGTGTTGATCACCTTCGAAAGTGATTGGGAAAAGGCCAAGGGCCTCCTCCAAGAAATCGCCGATGCGCACGACGTCTCACTGAACGAGAACGTCATCAAGGAGTTCGAAGCCGCCACGCGCAAGTTCCTGCTCAAATTCAATAAGCTCACCCCCATTGTTTATACCAACGTGTTAGACTCCGGCGTGTTGCTCACCATCCGCTACCTGTGCAAGCCGCGTCAGCGCCGGGGCACAACAGAATCCATCTGGGAGGCTATCCTGCGAGCTTTCGCCAAATACCCGGAAATTGACCTGGCCTACCCAACTACTCGCTTTTATTCCCACGAAAAATCGGAAAGGTAATTATGGACAGTGTTATTGTGATTGGACACGTCAACCCCGATACAGACTCCGTTGCCGCTGGCATGGGATACGCCTGGTGCCTGCGCGAACGGGACGGCATGGATGCAGTGGCTGCGCGTGCCGGGGCCATCAATCCACAAACAGCCTGGGTGCTCAAGAAACTGGAACTGGACCCGCCCATGCTATTAAACGATGCTTCGCCGCGCTTCGAAGCCGTGATCCGCA
>JBAVJG010000504.1:0-6188 GCA_049687655.1 Anaerolineales bacterium
CGAAACGGGCAACCCAGGTGGAAGCCTGGCTGGAAGCCTTCCGTACGCGGGTCTTTGGGAACATTCAGGATGACCGCACTGCTGAAAGCCTGACCGGCATTTCTGGAGCAACGCTGAAACACTTGCAATCCGGCTTGCAGTTCGCCCTGCGCGAAGGCGATGACTGGCTCAAGTTCTGGATCCCGGATTTATAGTCTTTGAGATCCGACAAGTCTGGAAAGAAGAAACGATATGAATACAGGCATGTTATGGTATGACAATGACCCCAAGACTGCTCTCTCGGCCAAGATCGAGCGGGCGGTGAATTACTATCACAAGAAATATGGGCGAAAACCGAATCTGTGCCTCATCAACCCGAGTGCGTTGAAGGGAGAGAATCCTGAAGACGGGAAGATAACAATCCGCCCTTACCGTCCGGTGTTACCCGGTCACCTGTGGATCGGGGTTGAAGAAAAAATTAGCAAGGTGATTGATAAGTGAGTTACCTTGTCTAATCCTATCCACTCCTCCCTGCCTGTGCCGCAACTTTCTTGAGCGGTGCTAAAGGACCTCCCGCGAACTGGCCGCGGGAGGTCCGCGGTTTAACCTATTGCTACGACGAAAGCCACTACTTGACTCTGGTCGTGGCTGATACTCACCGACCAATTTGTCAATCCCAAATCGTCCGCTTTTTGCGCTGCTTTACCATATAAATGTAATACCGGCGCACGTTGTCCATCACCCAGAATCTCGATCTCTTTCCACTCGACATCTCCGATTCCACATCCCAGCACTTTGGCAACCGCTTCCTTGGCGGTAAACCGTCCCGCCAGCGACTCAGCGCGTTTACCACATAATTCAAGCTCGGCAGGTGTGTATATCCGCTCGAGATAATGTTTCCCATGGCGGGACACCATTTCAGCGATGCGGTCGATTTCGATCAGATCAACGCCGGTTCTCAAAATCATATCAATTTTTACGGCCCCGCCGTGGCGATCACCAATTGTTCGGGGTCGATGTATTTCTGCGCTGTTTCGTGTACATCGCTCTGTGTAATGGCCTTCACCAAATCGGGGTACTGGCGGTAATAATCCAATCCAAGATCAAAGCGCTCGATGTTGAGCAGCGCGCCGGCCACCCCACCGTTCGACTCCAGCGAGAGCGGTAACCGCCCCACAAAGTTAGCATGGCTGTCGGACAACTCCTCAGATGTGATGCCTTCATCTACATAGCGTTTCAACTCCTGTGTGATCAGGCTCGTCGCCTTATCCACGTTGGTCGGGTTGACTCCGGCGCTGACATACCAGGCGCCCGGCCCGATCCCCACGCTCAGGCTCGAGTAAGCATAATACGCCAGCCCCGACTGCTCGCGTACCACGTCCCCGATACGTCCCATCAGCCCAAACTGTCCCAGGATGTTATTTCCCAGAGTAGCAGGCAGATACTCTGGGCTATTCCGTTTGGGTCCGTGCGTTCCCATGACGATGTCCGACTGAGACTTGCCCGGGATGGCGTGATGTTTTTGGACCGTTTTCGTTGGCGGCTTGAACTCTGGCAATGAAGGCGCGTCTTCCTGAGCCTCATTCTGCCAGCCGCCCAAGATACGTTCGACTTCGCCCGCAGCTTTCTCCGGTTCTACTGCGCCGACGATGGAAATCACCATCCCGCGCGGACCGTAATATTTACGATGGAATTCCAACAGGTCATTTAACGTGATGGCCTGTACTGTCTCCGGCCAGCCCTCGTCCGGGCGGCTGTAGGGATGCCCATCGTAGAGCAGTTGGTCAAAGACCAGGGAGGCCATGTCCGAGGTATCCTGCGCGCGAATAGCCAGGCTGGTCAGCATTTGCGCACGCAGCTTCTCGATCTGGTCATCCGGGAAAGTAGGATTCTGTAACGTATCGGCCATCACATCCAGTAGCAGCGGCAAATCTTCCACTAGCGAGCGGCCACCAAAACCGGCGTAGTGTGTGCCGGAGTTGTAGCCGAAACTGGCTCCAACGGATTCAAGCTCGTCATACAATTTCTGGAAATCGCGCCTTTGCGTGCCACGCATGAGCGCCGTGGAGGCAAAATCGGCCAGGCCGAGCTTATCGTCGGGATCGAGCAGGCCGCCGGCATGCAGGTAGCCGCTGACCACTACCGAGGGACTGTTGAAATTCGCGCGGGCAAGTAGGACGATTCCGTTCGACAATTCCACGCGATGGATGTCATCTGCACCGGGGAGTGAATGTTTCATAGATGTCATTTTATGCCTCCCCACCGTTGGGAATATAGGTACCGACAACGCGCGATCTCGGTTGTAGGTACTCCTTTGCCACGCGTTGAACTTCTGCAGGTGTGACTGCGGCCAGATTATCCAGATATGTCAGGAACCAATTGTAATCCGCGAACATTTCGGAATATCCCATCCAGAAGCCCTGATTGGTGATATTTTCACTTCCGTAAGCAAAGATGGCGCGCGCCTGCTTAATAGCGCGGGCGACTTCATCTTCGCTGACAGTTTCATCCTGAATGCGCTTGATCTCATCATCCAACGCGGACAGAGCTCCTTCCGGTTTACGTTGCGGGTGAATAGTCAGGGAAATGTTGTACAGGAATGGATCGATGGTGGCCTGCGCACCACCACTCATGCTGACCGCCAGTTCCTTCTCGACCAGGGCCCGGTACAGGCGCGAAGTTTTGTTGGAGATGCCACCGCCAAAGAAGTTCAGATTGCTGGGGCCAGCCAGGAGGCTGTCAAGCACGGATAACGGGAAGAAATCGGGATGGGATGCGTTCGGGAAACGGTAGCAGACCTGGACGTAGGTCGTTTCGCCGGGGCCTTCTACCGAAAGTTGAATCTCGCCTTTTTGATCGGGCTCCGTGCGTGCCAGGCGCGGCGGTCCGTCCCTCGCTGGGATCGATTCATATAGTTCCTTGATGCGTGCCAGCATCCGGTTGGTCTCAAAGTCGCCCGCTACAGCCATGACAGCATTATTGGGGGCATAGAATATTTTGTAGTGTTCGTAGAGGTCGTCACGCGTCATGGAACGCAAGTCAGCCAGGTCGCCGATGACCTCGTGATGGTAGGCATGCACGCGAAAGGCTGCACCTTGCACGGCTTCGCCCAGGAGGAAGCGCGGCTCGTTCTCGTTGCCTTCGCGTTCTGAGATAACAACCGTACGCTCGGATGCGACTTCCGACTCATCGAAGGCGCTGTTGACCATGCGGTCGGATTCGAGGCGTAGACCCAGGTCGATCTTATCGGCAGGCATAGTCTCGAAGTAGGTGGTCCAGTCCAGGTAAGTGAAGGCATTCCACATGCCGCCCTCGCGCGAGACGGCCTTGTCCAGCACGTTGGCCGGGAACTGGGGCGTGCCTTTGAACTGCATGTGCTCCACCCAATGTGAGATGCCGGTGCGACCGTTGACCTCGTCACGCGAGCCGACCCGGTACCATACCCAGGAAGATATCAGCGGTGCGGTATGGATTTCCTTGAGCAACACTTTCATGCCGTTGGATAGAGTGGTTTGAGTGATTGATTCTGTCATGAAACTCCTGATGGTTTTGTGTGGGATAACCTTACCGGCAGATGAGCTGTCCATCCAGGTTGGAGGCGTTTGGATCGACAAAACAATAGATCGGCTGGACAACTTCCTGCAGACCAACGAAAGGCTCGTGCAGTTCAGTTTCAGCCATGGGGATGTTGACAGGCACCTCTAAATGGACCGGGATCGTGTCTCGCACCGGTAGGTCAAAGTTAAGGTTGACCGTGAGCGGCGTACCGGCCGGCAGCGTGACACGGGCAGTCGAATTGATATTGAGTCCACCTGTATTGATGACCACCTGCGCATTCGGAATATTGACCGTCTCCGAAAGTGTGATCTGAGTGGTCGTCTGGACGGGCACAATGATATCAAGAGGGATCTGCGCATCAACCGGGATAACGGTTTTTATAGAAGCACGGTCCATTTTTTCGAAGTTGGAATACAGGCCGCTCAGCAACTTGTTGACCATCGTGATGTCAACGTCTTCCGGCATCTTTATATCGCGATAGGCCCAGAACATTATCACCAGGACAATGATAAGCACAATATTTACTATCATTGAGATTACGCTGGTCATTGTCCAGAGCGCACGCAGGAACTTCTCCCGGCGCGGCATTTCTGGCGTTGGCTGAGGGCTAACCGCCTGTTTCTGAGTATCCGTTTTTCGCATTGTTTGCTGTGAAGGCAGTTGGCTCTGTGGCAACTTTTCCAAAGGAACAGACGAGACTGGCGTTTCAGGTTCAGGTAAAGTTTCTTCCGATTCTGTTTGCTGAGGAAGCTGCGGGGATGGTTTCAGGCGCGGAAGTTTATCGAGTGGCGACCTTGATTGAGATTGTGCTTGTAATGGTTGTTCTGACTCAGGTTCGGATTTTGGCTGGAACTGCGCGTTTGCTTCGTCGTCGTTGCTCGAAAATATATTGCGCATTCGTTTGCCGGGCTCTTGATTCCTGTCTTCTTCCATAAGGTCCTCCAAAAATAGAGCGATGCTTAATCTTAGCATAGATGTGAATAATTCAATCTATATTCCAGAAAAAAATCAGGCTTACGAATTGAAAAGGAAAAGCCTGAAAATGATGAAATACGCAATCATGACCGAAGAACTATCGTCTCTTAAGTTTTTTCTAAGACTTTTGCAATAACTTTTTTGTAAAATTAACGACAACAAAATAGTCAAGTGAGAAGCACCAATCCACTAATAGGACATCTAGTGACTTGCCCATTGTCCGTTTTTTACATATAATTCTACTGCTTTGGTCTGAAAATTATTGCACTCCAAGGAGGATACGTGTGACCAACCAATACTTAGTAGCCGTCATCGGTGCCGGTCCAGCCGGTTTGTTCGGTGCCCGTGAACTTGCCAACGAGGGCGCGCATGTGGTGCTCTTCAACCGTGATATCAAGCCAGGTGGCCTGGCTGAATACGGCATTTACCCAACTAAATTCACAATGAAATCAGGTTTGCGGAAGCAATTTCGCCAGATTCTCGAACACCCTAACATCCACTACTTCGGCAATATCAGTATTGGCGCGCAAGGGGATTTGAGTCTCGATGACTTGCAGGAGCTTGGCTTCCAGGCTATCTTGGTCACAGCCGGTGCGCAGGGTGCAAAATGGCTCGGCCTGCCCGGTGAAAACCTGGAGGGTGTTTATCAGGCCAAAGACGTGGTTTATTTTTACAACAAGCTGCCCATCAAAAGTCAGAAGGTTTACCGCTTTGGCAAACGCTGCGCCATCGTTGGCGCAGGCAACGTTATGGTCGACATCGCCCGCTACATGATCCGTCAGGAACAGATAGATGAAGTCATCGCGGTTGTGCGACGTGGTCCAGCCGAAGTCAAATTCGACAAGAAGGAAATGGAATATGTGATCGCCAATCTCGATCAGGAGGCGCTGGATAAAGAAATCGAGCGTGTCCGACCAATCATGGAAGCGGTCGATCAGGACCCCGAAGCTGCCAGGGCCTCGATCTTGGAAGCCCTGCCGAAGGCCTATGAGAAAGTCTCTGATACGCGTTTTCGTTTCGAATTCCTCAGTTCGCCGGTCCAGATGCTGGGAGAGAACGGCTTGCTGACCCAACTCGAAGTCGAAGAAACCACCCTCAGCCTGAAGGAGGATGGTGATACCAAAGCGCGTGGCACCGGCAACAAGCGACTGATCGACGTGGAAACCGTCATCTTTGCCATCGGCGACAAAGTGGATGACACCTTCGGCCTGCCCACCAAGTGGAATGAGTTTGTCAAGAACGAAAATCCAGAATATCCCGTAGATGGTAACTCCTATGAGGCCTTTGATCCGCAGGTGAACAAACCTTTCGAAGGGATTTTTGTCGGCGGGTGGTCGCGCAAGGCCAGCGATGGCCTGGTGGGCTATGCTCGCAAAGACGGCATCAACGCTTCTAAAGCGGTCTGGCAGTATTTGGAGACCAAACAACCCGATGCCTCGGCGCTCGATACCATCACTTCAAAAATAAAAGGACTGAACAAGCCGGCCGTCACCAAAGAGGATGTCCGGCGGTTGGAAGCTATCGAAGAAGTAGAAGCCAAGAAGCGCGGGGTGGAGGAATTCAAGTTTTCCAACAACGAAGAGATGCTGCGGGCGATGGGGTTGATTGTCACAGTAAAGGCTTAATTTCTTTCCGAAAGATATGCTCGGGATTTCGAGAGAGTTATCAATCTTAAT
>JBAVJG010000505.1:0-6524 GCA_049687655.1 Anaerolineales bacterium
TCGATGACGGATGCGAATGCGGCGATCAGCCGTGCCCCGTAATCGACCACACCCTCGGCAGGACCGTAGCAGCCGATACACTGCGCCCCCGCGCTGACGCAACGGGCATTGCATCCGCTGCGGGTGGCGGGACCGTTGCACGGTACGCCCTGTTCTAGCAGACACAGTTCGGGGTCGATATCCACATCATATATCCGTTTGAAGGATGTGATCGTTTTTACGTTGCGCACCCTTTCACATTCATCGCACACGGTGGACTCCCCTGCGCCGATTGTGGCGCCTTTGGGCGGCAATTCCGCTTTGCCTTGCAGCACCTGGATGACCAGGTCGATTACGGCTGCTATTTGATGCGATTCAGGCGGGCAACCGGGCATGTAGTAGTCCACGTCGACCACCGCGTCCAGGGTGCGCAGCGTGGGGAAAATCTTCGGGATGTTGATCTCACCCTCGGGGACGTCGAAGCTGGTTCGGGGGTAAATTTGATGCGGGTTATCCGTCGAAACGGTGTTGAACGCCGTGTGGACGATCTCGCCAGCCGGACTCAGGTTGGCCAATCCGGGGATGCATCCTTCGCAGGCGCACGAGCCGAATGCGACCATGATCTGTGATTTCTTACGCAGCAGCTTGGCGATGTGTTCGTTCTCATCGTTGCGGATGCCGCCGTTGAAGAGCGTCAGCAGAATCGAGCCGTCTTCCATCGCCTCCACATCTTTGTACTTGGCATCCATCGCTACAGGCCAGAACACGACCTCGAAGTTGGCATCCACATCCAGGATCTTCTCGTGGATGTTGAGCACGGCAATCTCGCAGCCGCCGCACGAGGCTGCCCAGTACATTGCGAATTTAGGTTTTGCGTCAACAGTCATGCGAGCACCTCCTCAGGAGTTTCTGGAGCGGGTTCGAATTCGGGCGGTTCGTCATTGTAAGGCGAATGACCTTCGCTCTTGCCCCAGTTGAGCGGGCCGAGCTCGCGGACTTCATCAATGAACGTAGCCGTTTCTTGGGCAAACCTGGCACCTTCGGCAGCGCTGGCCCAGACCAGTTTGACCCGCTCGGGTTCGATTCCAAAACCTTTCAGGGTACGGCGGATTAGATGGAAGCGTCGCAAAGCTTTGTAGTTTTGTTCAATGTAGTGGCACTCACCTGGATGACAACCCGTGATCATCACGCCGTCTGCGCCGCTAGCCAGGGATTTGAATACGAAAGTTGGGTCGAGACGGCCTGAACACATCAGGCGGATCAGCCGGATATTGGGCGGATACTTGATGCGGGCGGTACCAGCCAGATCTGCGGCGCGGTAGGAGCACCAGTTACAGGTGAAACCAATGATAGTGGGTTCAAATTCTTCATTCATAGTTATCTCCTCACGCAGGGACCGCTTCATCGCCGACATTCAGCATCAACAGGCCTTCGATCGACGCCAGTACCTGGTCGTTACTGAAACCGGTACCGTAGATGGCGCCTGCCGGGCAGGCTGCCACGCAAGTTCCACAGCCCTGACATAATGCAGCGTTGATCTCGGAGACCATCGTATCTTCATGGAAGGTGATGGCGTTGAATGGACACAGGTCGTTGCAGATGCGGCAGCCGGAGCATTTCTCTTCGATCACACTGGCGCGGATGGGCTCGAGCGCCATCTCTTTTTGTTCGATTTTGCCGAGCACGCGCGCTGATGCGGCTGCGCCTTGCACTACGCTGGCCGGGATGTCTTTCGGGCCTTGCGCACAACCGGCGATGTAAATGCCCTCGGTCATAGTTGCTACCGGGTCGAGCTTGGGATGCTTTTCGGTGAACCAACCGTTGGTTGAGCATGAGATACCGAATAGCTTACCGGTCTCTTTCGAGTCGGCACGCGGCTCTAAGCCTGCAGACAAAATAACCATGTCAACGGGGATGCGGCGCTGCTTGCCAGCCAGCGTATCCTCCACCTGGACGATCAGCTTGCCCTCTTCTCCGGGCAATCGGGCTGCATCGGTCACTTCAGCTACCTTGCCGCGTACAAAGAGTGTGCCCTCTTCCATGACACGTTGGTAGAACTCGTCGTAGTCCTTGAAGGGGGTGCGCATATCGATGTAGAAATTGTAGACGGTTGCACCTGTCCGTTCATGCACCAGGTGGGCGAATTTCAGACTTTGCATACAGCAGATGACCGAGCAGTAATTGTTGAAATTGCGATCACGGCTGCCGACGCAGTGGACAATGCCAACCGCTTTCGGCACAGTTTTGCCATCGCGGAGCACAATATTGCCATTGGTCGGTCCGGCTGCATTCGTCAGGCGTTCCATCTCTAACGAGGTGAACACATTTGCCAGACGACCATAGCCGTAGTTGGTCACTTTCCGGGCATCGAACAGGTCATAACCCGTCGCCAGGATGATATTGCCGACCTCCACATTGATGACTTCATCTTGCTGCTCAAAGTCAATCGCATTTGTCGGGCAGAACTTCTCACAGGCTTTGCAGGTGCCCTTTTCGAAATAGATGCAGTTGTCCACATCCATGACAGGGTATCTGGGCACGGCTTGCGGGAAGGGCGTGTAGATCGCCTTGCGGTAGCCAAGCCCGGCTTCGTACACATCGTCAACAACTTTCTTCGGGCATTTTTCCTGGCAGATGCCGCAGCCGGTGCAGTCCTCTGTCTTTACGTGGCGGGCCTTTACTCGGATGGTCACGTTGAAGTTGCCAACATAGCCCTCCACTTTTTCAACTTCGCTCCATGATAGCAGGGTGATGTTTGGGTGCGTGCCCGCCTCCACCATCCTCGGAGTTAAGATGCAGGCAGCGCAATCCAGGGTTGGGAAGGTTTTATCGAACTGAGCCATGTGCCCGCCAATCGAGGGCTCTCGTTCCACCATATACACGTGATAGCCTGCATTCGCGATTTCTAGCGCAGCCTGGATGCCCGCAATCCCACCGCCTACCACCAGCGTGGCCGGATTGATCGACACGGTCATTGGTTCTAGCGGTTCGTTGTGGATTACCCGTTCCACGCCGCCTGAAACCATTGCCTTCGATTTCGACGTTGCCGCAACCTTGTCCGTGGTCACCCACGAAACCTGCTCGCGGATGGAAACCAACTCGCACAGGAATGGGTTCAGTCCCGCCCGTGCACAGGCGGTGCGGAAGGTTTTTTCGTGCAAATGCGGGGAGCATGCCGCTACCACCACACGCGTCAATTTTTGCTCCTTGATATCTTTTTCGATCAACTCCTGACCGAGACTGGAGCACATGAATTTATAGTCACGGGCGATAATCACGCCGCGCGTTTTCAGGCGACTGGCAGCCCACTCAGCAACCTGGACCACGTCCACCGTGCCGGCGATGTTCGTGCCGCAATGGCAGACGTAAACCCCGATTCGCTCCTGGCTTTCAGGCTTGCTACCGTTGTTTTTGGTCATTTCGCCACCTCATCTTTCTCCGCCATCTTCGTTCTCTTCGACGGGAGTGGTTCCGGCATAGGCAACCCCTCTTTCTTGCGCGGGCGTGCTGGAAGAGTCTCGACTGGTTCCGGCGCTTCCAGCCCGATCTTAGCCAGCGCTTTCTTTGCGCTGACCAGTTCGGTGCCAAAGCCGAGTTCTTTTGGATCCAATCCGAAGGCCAATCCCATCAACTGGGTGAAGAACACAATTGGCATCTTGAAATTGGTGCCGAAGTGCTGGTTGGTTTCGTTTTGGTAAGCATCCAGGTTCATCTGGCACATCGGACAGACGGTTGCCATGATGTCAGCTTCGTAGGTATAGGCAGACGAGACCAGTCGTCGGATCAGCTCGAAAGCGGTATCAGGCCCGATCTGAGTCATGTGACCGCCGCAGCAATGCGTCTTAAGCGGAAAGTCAATCACTTCCGCACCCAGCGCCTGGAGCAGTAAGTCCAGTTCCACCGGATGTTCGTGGTCTGACCAGCGATGTTCGTAATCAGGACGCGGTACCATGCATCCCAGATAGGGTGCTACCCGCAGTCCTTTGAGTGGCCGAACCACTTTGCTAGAAATGACATCCGTTCCGATATCGTAGATCATCACATCCAGCAAGTGACGGATTTCCAGTGTGCCGGGTGTATAGGAAAGACCACCGGCCGCCAGGGCCTCATTGACCATTTTTCCGAGCTTAGGCTGTTCCTGCATGTAGTAATCAGCCTTAGCCAGATTGAGATAGCATGCGCTGCATGGGGCAACCACGGTGCGGTTGCCGTTGGCCTGCTGGGACGCCAGCGCCAGGTTGCGGCTGATGAGCGAGTATGCGGGCGTCAGGCTGATGCCAAGATACTCGGTTGCGCCGCAGCAGTTCCAGTCATTGATTTCTTCCAGGCCAAGATTCAACACTTCTGCAACCCTGGTGAGGGATTTATCATAGGCTATGGCGCTGGATTCCATGGAGCAGCCCGGATACAAGAGATACTTATCAGACATAGTCTGCCTCCAATTCCTTGGCCCGATCGAGGATGGCTGTCAGTTGTTTGATGCCTTTGATTCTATTCGGGGTGATGGAAAGGCGCTTTTTGCTAAGCAAGCCCAATCCCATTGGGGCCATACCGGGTAATCGCAGTGGGAAGTGTTTCAGATAATGACGGGTTGCCAATCCAAATTCAAATCCCCGTCCGTACTCTTCGACCATATCCACGAATGTTTGTGAAAAATCGGGAGCAGTGGAGTCCTGGAAAAGTTTGGCTTCGATCGCCATGCCCTTGAGCGTGTACATCACGTCTGCGATATGCACGTTTTGTGGGCAGCGTACTACGCAGTGGTAGCACGAGACACAAACCCAGGGCGTGTTGCTTTTCAATGAGTCTTCGCGTATACCGGCTCGCAGCATAGCGAATAACATACGCGGCGTGTGATCCATATCTGCGGCGGAGGGGCAGGAGCCCCCACACGTTCCGCACTGGATGCACATCTCTAAGCGTGAGACGCCAGCCGTGCGGGCCGATACTTCATCTAACAAGGTTAAGTCCTCGATTTGTTTTGGGATCGTTTTTGGTGGGTCGAGCGTTTGGAGTGTGGCCATAGGTTTCCTCTTTGCTCATGATCAAAACATCACATCCTAGCGCTGGCTGTGATGTGGTTGCTGAGTGTGCGCCACCTTAAGTATGTGATTTTTATCACAAAGTTGATAGTGAGGGATGTCACACTAAACTTGTGATATTCATCACAAGTTTGAAGCCCAATTGTCTGGACAGGTAAATTGGTTTGATGTACCCAATCAGTGCTTGAGTTTATATAATTTTCAAGTTGTTTGAACAACTTATCGGTATCCTCCCATCCAACTGCGTAACTCCTACGGTATTTACCAATTCCTTTGATATAATCTGACAGAATACATCCAAATAGGAGTACCTATTATGAAAATTGACTTTGCCATGTGGCGAAAGGCGTTGAATGTGATCCCTGAAGTATCTAAGGATGAGTGGTCACGGTTAGATGTTATCTCTAGGTGGCTTATCTCTACACGGGCAGCGGTGCTCATTATGACTTTTATCTCCGCTGCGCTGGCTGGATTATTTGCGTTGCGTGACCAGGGATTTCAATTCCTGCCCTGGCTGGCGCTCACGCTTGGACTGATCCTTGCGCATGCCAGCAACAACATCTTCAACGATTACACTGACTTCGTGCGTGGGGTCGATAAGGACAATTACTATCGCAATATTTACGGTGCGCAGCCGATCGCAAGCGGCTTGATGACCCGACGGCAGCATCTAACGTATTTCGCGGTCACAGCTTTGATTGCGCTTGGTCTGGGGATGTACCTGCTCTGGTACACGGACTTTAGCAGCACCTCCTGGATTCTGCTCGCTCTGGGTGCCTTTTTCCTGCTGTTCTATACCTGGCCGCTCAAAGGCCTGGCGCTGGGGGAAGTGGCGGTCCTTATCGTATGGGGCCCGTTGATGATCGGGGGTGGTTATTTTGTGCTTACACAACACTGGAGTTGGTTCGTTGTAATCGCCAGTTTGCCATATGTATTGGGAGTCACGACGGTAATTTTCGGCAAGCATATTGACAAGCTCGATATGGATGAAAAAAAAGGAATCCATACCCTGCCAGTCGTCATCGGTGAAAAGGCTTCGCGCTACGCAGTCCTGGGAATGATGATTGTCCCATATCTGATTACTCTGTATTTGATCTTTGCAAAGTTTTTCACGCCGGTGATGCTGATTGTATTCTTTGCGGTTCCGGCCTTCATGAAGATCTATCCGGTTTTCTTGAAGCCCAAACCGGAGACCCCCCCCGAAGGGCAGATTGGTTGGCCGTTGTATTTTGTAGGCTACGCTTTTTACAACAACCGCAGGTTTGGCACTCTGTTTATGTTCGGATTGTTGCTCGACGTTACGTTGCGGTTGTTGCCGCTGACACAAAACTTCTGGCGCTAAACCTTTACAGAGCGGCTCACTCCGCTCTGTTTTTATGTAGAATATTTGACAAACGCGCTTCCTTTTGCACAATAAGTTGTATAATCTTAAGTGTTGTGTAATTAAAAAAAATAAGCCCGGTAACAGTCAGTAACTTTCCGCGAACTATATAAATCCTAAAC
>JBAVJG010000506.1:0-11083 GCA_049687655.1 Anaerolineales bacterium
TTCGTTGCATCACTGGACCACTATCTAATTATGCAATTGTAGGCGTTGGCCGTTCGGGCACATGGCCTCGTTTGTAGACCAGGATTGTGCGCTCCAATGTCATGATCACAGTGCCATCTTGCTTGAAACCAGTGGTTTTGATTCCTACAATTCCCATGTGGGGCCGTGACTTTGATTCACGGGTACTCAGGATTTCAGTCTGGGCATAGATCGTATCCCCTTCGAAGACAGGGGCAGGAATGTTGATCTCTTTCCAACCCAGGTTGATTCCGTTCTTGGACACGTCACCTACGCTGAGGCCTACGATGATCGCCAAGGTTAAAGTTGAGTTCACCAACGGCTGCCCGAATTCGGTTTGCTCTGCGTAAAAGTGGTCGAAGTGGATCGGGTTATTGTTATTCGTGATCAAGGTGAACCAGGTGTTATCTGCAGTATTAATCGTCCGGCCCAGTTCATGCTGGATGAGCATGCCTTCGGAAAAGTCTTCGAAACAGCGACCTGTCGGCTTTTGCATAGATAATCTCCTTTCACTCATAATCCAGAACAATTAGAACGAACGTGGCATCTCCAGGACATGCTGACCTAAATAGGATAGGATCAGATTGGTCGAGATAGGTGCCACCTGATATAGTTTTGTCTCGCGAAACTTCCGCTCCACGTCATATTCCACCGCGAACCCGTATCCGCCGTGCGTTTGCAGGCAAACGTTAGCCGCTTCCCAAGAGGCATCTGCAGCCAACAACTTTGCCATATTGGCCTCTGCTCCACACGGCTTGCCTTCATCGAACAGTCGCGCGGCTTCATAGCGCATCAGATCCGCTGCGCGCACATTGGCATAAGCCCGAGCGATGGGGAATTGGATCCCCTGGTTCTGCCCGATTGGGCGGTCGAAGACGATGCGTTCTCCCGCGTAGCGCCGGGCTTTTTCAATAAACCAGTAGCCATCTCCTACACATTCTGCCGCAATCAAGATGCGTTCCGCATTCATCCCATCCAGGATGTAGCGAAAGCCTTTGCCCTCTTCGCCAATCAGATTTTCGGCGGGCACTTCGAAGTCATCGAAGAACAATTCGCTGGTTTCGTGGTTGACCATGTTTTTGATCGAGCGCTCTATCAATCCCTTTTTTGCGTGGTCTTCTAACTCAACCAAGAAGATCGAAAGCCCCTCGGTTTTCTTTTTGACATCCGCAAGCGGTGTGGTGCGTGCCAGGAGCAACATCAAATCGGAATGCGGAACACGAGAGATGAAGACCTTCTGCCCGTTGACCACATAGCGGTCTCCTTTTTTCTCGGCAAAGGTTTTAGTTTTGGTTGTATCGGTACCTGTATTGGGTTCGGTGACTGCAAAAGATTGCAGGCGTAACTCCCCGGCAGCGATCTTAGGCAGGTATTTCTTTTTCTGCTCTTCCGAGCCGTGCCTCAGCAAGGCGCCCATAATATACATCTGGGCATGACAGGCCCCGGAGTTGGCCCCTGAGCGATTGATCTCCTCCATGATAATGGATGCTTCAGTCAGGCTGGCGCCCCCGCCCCCGTACTCTTCCGGGATGAGTGCAGAAAGCCAGCCAGCATCGGTTAACGCTTTCACGAACTCTTCAGGATAACCAGATTCTGCCTCCACTTTGTGCCAATATTCGCTGGAAAACGACCCGCATAGATCACGGAGCGCCATGCGAATTTGGGTGTATTCTCGATCATGTGGATTGATCTCTGCCATGAGTTACATCTCCTTTGTGGGTAATCTTAGTCAAATCTTTGAATGCCTAGGCCATATCCTCGTAGTCGGTCAGTCTGGGTCGGGTGACGAGTTTTGGTCGGGTTAATGGAATAAAGAGTTTTGTCGTGAGAAGTTTTTCCACTTGCAGCCTTGGATTTCGTAGTTGTTTTCCAACAAGGGGATTTCTGCATCCTAATATTATCAGACGAGCATGTTAGAGATAAGTATAAATTGTCATTCCTTATGACGATACAATTCCCTTTATTAATCATCGAAAGGTGGAACAAGACTCAATCAAACGGCTTTAGTATCATGGGTTCTAGATCTTACATATCAAGATATAGCATGATATTTTGCTTTTTAAAGAGTGCTTTGAATACAAGGCTGTAAAAACATTGCAGGACTCGAACCACATTTAAACAAACAAATGCTCAATTTTGCACTTATGAGTGCACATTTTGAGCATCTTTCTTTTAAAATCTTTCAAATGATAACAAGAAACCGCTCAACTTTTGAACGTTGGCGGTTTCTAATTCGTGAGTAGCGGGGGCAGGACTCGAACCTGCGACCTCCGGGTTATGAGCCCGACGAGCTGCCACTGCTCTACCCCGCATCGAAGCCCGCAGATATTACCATACCTGACATATAGAGTCAAGCCGAATGTGAAAGGCTGATGAGAAATGTTAAAAAAAAGTACTTTGGTTTAACAAAATGGATTCTCTAGGATTTACAACAATAATCCGGTATCGACCACAGAAATCTCAAAGAACCACAAATCATTTGTTAAGATTTGGTGAATGGTGTATAATGCTTTAACATTCACGGGCTGCCATTAAAATCAATCATCACCCAGCACTTATTTCAATATCACTCCAGAATAAGGCAGTCTGCCAACGGTGCAACGTACAGAAACCATACCGAGATGACAGACGCGACTATCCTCATCATTGAAGGCCGACACTCAGAAATCCCTTCTTTTGCTACAGATTTGCAGAAGAAGGGATTCGATGTTGTCACAGCTAAGAGTGGCAAGGACGCCACCTCCCGGCTGAACAAAGTGTCACCGCATCTGGTCGTCGTCAATGCCGCTTCCCTGCGCAGCAGCGGTATACGCATTTGCCAATCCTTGCGCGAGAAGCAGGAGAAACTTCCCATTATCCTGATTCTGGAGAAGGATAGGGAAGTCTCAAAAGATGCAGCGGACGTGATCCTCAACCTGCCTTTTACCGTGCAAAAGCTCTCGAACCGCATCAAACCCCTGCTGCCTGGTGACGGAAATAATGTCCTCCAGGCGGGACCTATTCGTCTTGATATCGAACGCCGCCGCGTGCGTTGCCTGGGCAAGAACGCCAAGCTCACCCCGCGTCTCGTCGCCCTGCTGGAACTCTTGATGGAACACCACGGCGAAGTCGTGGAGCGCGAACGGCTCTTCAAAAAAGTCTGGGAGACTGACTATACTGGCGATACGCGCACGCTGGATGTGCACGTCTCCTGGCTGCGGCGCGCCATCGAGCGTGACCCCATCAAACCGAAATTCCTGAAAACCATCCGTGGTGTGGGCTATCGCCTGGATGTGTAAATTTGCTTTAGGGTAGCTGGAACTGCTCCCCCTGGATCGTCACCAACCGGACGCAAATATTGCTTCCGGTTTTGATTTTTAATTCACAAGGGACCTTATCGCTTCGCACCGGACGAACGGCCTGCCCGGCGCTTTTGAAGATTTTCCCATCCCAGGTCGGGTCCACTTCCCAGTAATCCAATTTGAGGGGTGTTTCAAGTTTTAGAGATCCGTCTCGCTGTACCAGCCTGCCATCTCCTGGTTCGAGAGCAAAGGGGGTTGTGGAATCATGCTCCAGCGTAAATGGGGACTGTGAAGCGGTCAGCCGGCTGCGTGCCGTATGAACCGCGCGGAAGGTTGCATCAGTGGCGATGAATTTCCGTCCGAGATTGGCTGCTATAAATGGAGTAGTCCCCGATCCGCAGAAAAAGTCTGCAACCAGGCCACCGGGATTTGACGAAGCCTTGATAATACGCTCCAATAAAGCTTCCGGCTTTTGGGTGGGATAGCCCGTGCGCTCATTATGCAGTCGAGCCACAACCGGAAAGTACCACCAATCCTCCGGAACTTTGCCGCGCTCCAGGTCAGGCACTTTACCGAACCCGGCCTTAGATGAAGCGCCAAATGTTTTTACCGTGTTAGGGTTATACGGCTCACGAACATCGTCGGCATTGAATGTGTAATCTTTGCCTTTTGCATAGACCAAAATCGTATCATGTTTGCGGTTAAATGCGCGTCGAATAGGCGAGGGACCATGATAAGTCCAGATGATCTCGTTAAGCATATTCTCTGCGCCAAGGAGTTCGTCGAGAAGCAGACGGGCGTAAGAATCTGCATGCCAGTCTAGATGCAGATACAGGGTTCCGTTCGGTGAGAGTAAACGGACCATCAATGCCAGGCGCTGATAGAGAAAGTCGAGATAAGCATCCAGGTCAGGCCAATGATCCTGGTAACCCTCTGTCAGTTGCCATTCCTCAGGTTTGCGAGAATCTTCTCCACGACCAATACGAGCAGAGTATTTGCGGTTAGTGAAAAATGGTGGGTCGGCATAGATCAAGTCTATGCGGCCTTCATAGTCAGGCAACAGAGCTGCCATGATTGGCAAATTATCCCCCAGGATCAAACGATTGTCAGGCTGCATATCCGGGTAGCCGCGGCCTTGCGGATACACAATAGCCTCAGTCAAGAGACTGGCAGGTGTGGGGTCAACGAGGCTCTTGCCGGGCCAGTTCAATTCAGGCATGAGCGCTAGCCGTAGAATATCCTGATGGGCGTGCCCTGGCCGCGCTTATAGATATTGCCCTCAGCCAGATCGAAGACCGGATACACCCAGCGGAAAAGCCATTTGGCTTCTTCCGTACGCATGTTGACACAACCGTGGCTCATCGGAACGCCGAAGTTCTCATGCCAATAAGTGCCGTGGAAAGCATGACCCACTTCAGTGAAGAAACACGTCCATGAGACGCCGGGGAGCACATATCCATCCGCATCGGCCAGTAAATTCCCTTTGGTTGAGCCATAGAAGCTGAAGCCCATATGTTTGGCAGGCATCTTCTCCCGGATGAAGAAATCACCGGAAGGCGTGGTAGTTGAAATATCGTTGGGTCCCGATCGTCCGCCGGGAATTCCCGAGGCAATGTTGGTCTTAAAGACAGCCTTATCGTATTCAAATGCAGACAAGGTCTGCGTGGTCAGATTGATTTGAAGGCGCTTGCTCTCGGGAGGCACATCTACGCTGATAGGAGCGAATTCTTCGGGCTGGATGATCCGCAGGTGGGAAGCAGCCACATAGTATACGCCATCCAGGTCATCGAAAATACGGTACCAGGGGCTGCCGTCCGGACCTTCCGTGACCTCATCGACCCAATGCACGGACTCATAATAGATAGGCGGATTGGTGCTCAGGTTGGGAGGCATGTTCAACGGCTGCCAGCCGTAGGTCTTCGTGAAACGCCAGGGCTGTGTGAAAGGGACTGTCACTTCAGTCAGGTGGCGCGTGCCTTCCGGGATGAATTCGAGTGGTTGATTGTAAAGGAATTTGACGCGCTGTAATCGAGCGCGGTGCATATAACCGCCCCAGACACGATACCAGACCGGATTGTATTTCGGCTCTTCTGCGATCACTTCCTCATACATATGTATCAATTCATCACGGAACCAGGTACCGGTAATCCTGTTCTCATCGCTCGGCCCACTGTGCGCGCTGACCGAATTGGTGGTCACGCGTGCAACCGTGCTATCGTCAAAGTTGATAGAATCGGGCTCGAAAGGCGAAAAGGCCAGTCCGCCCACCGCCAGCGAACTCAATTTCAGAAAATCTCGTCGCGATAATTTTGACTTCATGAGGGTATTTTACCCCAAAGAGGATTGTTCCTCACCTTACTTATTGACCTATAATCTTGGTGGTTCTTTGGGAATTTCCGCCGTTCGCTGCGCGAAGACGCAGTGGTAGCTGCCCAGATTTTTCACCCCGCCGAACTGCAGCGGGACTAACGGCGGAAAATCTTAGAGAGCCATCTTGGTTCTCTAAGATTTAGCATGAAGATATATTATCTTCGTTCCCTTAGAATCGAGGTGATCTAAAACGAACCGTCCCCTGTGGAAACAGGGGACGGTTCATTCTATTTCAATGCTTTTTGTTTATGCTTCGATGGGTTCCGGAATCATATTTTCGAGAATTCTCTCAAGCGCCATGGTATGCACACATCTTCGATGCGAGATGAAAAACTCGCAGTCGCAGTGAAAATCACCGTTATCAAATTTTATTGTGTGGGGATTGTTATCGCCATCAAAAGTGAGCTCAAAACTCTTAAACTGAAATCTTTCTCGTTCTTCAGCATAGTGCTTGGCCTTCTGAATTTTGCCGATCATCCCATAGTCCATGATTATGTCTCCTTTTCAATAGATATACCCTTCGCGGCCACAAATTACGCCTTTTTCTTGAACAGGAAAGTTCAATATGTGGCCGCGGGCATAATATGAAAAGGCACGCGTGCGCACGCGTGCCTTTCAGCAATCGATCGGGGTACTCTTTGTCGTTGATACTCGCATTAGACTTCTTACCTTGAAAAGAGTATATAAGAATTCGAACTCAAAGTCAACACCCGAAAGTCATATTCTAATGAATCTCACACAAATTCAATCTTCAATATTAATCCGCCATGGCGCCTGCCAGAACTGGCTCATCCCCATTGTAGGTTGTCATCTGTGGCCATTTGCGGGAGATCCACAGCACACCCAGGATGCAACCGATCCCGCCGCTGATGATGGCGAGCGGCGCGCCGAAGAACTGCGCCACCAGCCCGGCCTCGATCTCACCCAACTGTGGACCACCCTGGAAGAAAATCTGGTTGACACTGGTCATCCGTCCGCGGATTTCATCCGGGGTCTGCAATTGACGGATGGTATTGCGGATGATGGTACTGACGGAGTCGGCTGCGCCGGTGACAACCAGCGCGCACCAGGCCAGAACGAAGAACCTGCTGAGGCCAAAAATGATCATCGCCACCCCGAAAACAACCACCGACCCCAGGAACAACTGTCCCTGCTTCCTGAGTTCCTGCACCTGTGAGACAATCAGCGCGGCTAACACCGCCCCCACCGATGCCGCCGCCGAGAGCCAGCCATACTCAACCACGCCAACATTCAGCACATCTTTGGCAATGATGGGCATGAGCGTGTTGGCTGAAGCGAAAAAGGTTGCTACAAAATCCAACACCATGGTCGATAGGATGATGGGGTGATGCCAGATGAATTTAACCCCATCCAGGATGGCCTCCTTGCTCACCCCGCGCGTGGTCACATTGCGTTTCTGGGTTACCTCGCCGACCAAGATGATCGCCAGGATGATAGCAATATACGTGGCGGCATTGATGAAATATACAATAGACTGCCCTGCCAGGGCGATGGAGATACCTGTCAGGGCCGGACCCACGATCGAACCGGTCTGGAAGGCAATAGAGGTCATGCTGAAGGCGTTGGAGAGGTCTTTGGCCGGGACCAGGTTAGGTACCAGAGCCTGGCGCGCGGGCAGGTCGAATGCCATTGCTATCGCCTGGAGCGCGGTCAGGGCGTAGATGTGCCAGATGGTGATCCCCCCGGTCAGAGTGAAATAGCCCAGGGCCGCGGCAATTATGGCCTGGGAGGTCTGCGTGATGAGCAGGATCTTGCGTCGGTTATATGTGTCCGCGAAGGCGCCGCCGATCAGCGCAAACAGGATCACAGGTCCGATACGAGCCGCTCCGATTCCGCCCAGGGCGATAGGCTGGTCGGTCAGTTCGCGGATGTGCCAGAACAGTGCCCATAACTGCATCTGGGAGCCAGCAACCGAGATCAACAGGCCAAGCCAAAGGTAAAAGAAGCGACGATGTTTTAAGGCGGGGGGAATGTGCAATTGCATGGGGCACCTTAGGAACAAGATGGCAGGTTACAGGCGAGAACCTGTAACCTGCGGGGAATAGCGCTATTCTAAGCCTATGTACCCCAATCTCTCAAGTATAAAAAGTCATATCCGATGGTGCGATTGCTAACCTTAGCAACCGGTGGCAGCATGCGCTTGAATTGATTACGTCGGATGCGCGTCACAACACCTTCCACAAAAGATCGGTTGAAGCCGGCCTCCACGCACTCTTCGGGGCTGTAACGTTGGTCAACCAGAAGGAAGAGCAACCTGTCCACTTCTTCGTATGTAAAACCAAGCTCGTCTTCGTCAGTTTGGCCTACCCACAGGTCAGCGGAAGGCGGTTTATCCACAATAGCAGATGGAACTTTAAGCGCCCGAGATAGCTGGCGCACCTGGGCCTTGTACAGATCGCCAATTGGGTTAAGTGCCGAAGCCGAGTCACCCCACAGCGTACTATATCCAAGCAGGATTTCGGTCTTGTTACCCGTACCGACCACCAATCCTTTGAAAGATTCCGATTGGTCATACAGGACGATCATACGAGCGCGCGCCATGATGTTGCCCTTGCGCAATTTGGACATTTCGGGATCACGGGCGATCAACGGATCCACCATATCGGTAATTTCAATCGTCTCGCTCCGGACCTGAAACTGCTCGATGACCATCTGGGCATGTTCCAGCGATTCAGGAGACGAAGATTTGTATGGCATTCGCACGGCCAGCACATTTTCTGGACCCAGCGCTTCAGCCGCCAAAACACAGGAGAGTGCCGAATCGATTCCACCGGAAAGCCCCACAACGGCGCGGTCAAACCCGGCACGCGTGATTTCGCTCCTGATGAAACCTGTCAGGATTTTGCGGGCCAGGTCCGGGTTTATCGAAAGATTAATGTCAGGGATGGTCACTTATCAACAACTCTTTGGAAAACAGATGGTTTGAACTTCGAGGAACATAGATATTATACCTGTGAGGCTAAACAAAAGCAGAGATCTGAAAAGAAGGAGGTTTTTTAACCTTCCGTGTGAAAAACCATCTTTCCATCCTGGACAACATAAAACTCCACACCCAGTTCATCACTAAGCTCAGTGCTTAACTCTTGCAAATGCTCGTAGGAGACAATCCCAGGTTCATTTGGAGAGCTGCCCAGGATTACGGTATTGATCTTATTCTCGACAATCACTTCTTTCAATACTGTTGAAAAAACGCCGCGACGCACAGTGGCTTTGGCAGGAATCCCAGATTTTTCGGCACGTTCCTGCGCCATCGAAAGCAGAAAGTCACCCAGTTCATCTAACTCTTCTGCAATGTCAACCACGATGGGAGGGCCGGAGCGGCTGATCAACTGGATATTAGAAACATACATAAACAACAGGTCAGCACCACGCTCTTTAGCCAGATTGATCGCGAAATCTTGATTGGGGCGACTTTCTTTCCCGCCACGAGTGGGACATAGAATGTTTGTCATTTTCAGCCTCCCAGAGGCTACCCTAAAAACGAATTAACAGCCAAATGAACCCGACTGCCAGAGTCAAATACGTAACCGGTAATCCAACTTTTAAAAATTCCTTGAATGAGATAGGATAATCAGTCTGCTCGGTGATGCCGGCTGTGACCAGGTTGGCTTCACCGCCGATCAAAAAGCCGTTGCCGCCCATGGCCGCTCCCATCGAAAGCGCATAGTACAAAACCAGGCTATGTGCCCCAGGAATGCTGTTGGTTAGAATGCGCACGATCGGTAACATAGAAGCAGTCAGCGGAATGTTGGCTACCAGCGTAGAAAGCGTACCAACCCCGAACACGATTAGGAAAATCCCTAGCGTTAGATTTTCACCTACGATACGACTCATCCAACCTGCAATGTAACTGATCAGCCCTACTTCTTGTATCGCTCCCACAACCATGAACAAGGCCATGAAAAAGACCAGTGTGGTCCAGTCCACGGCTTTGATCATCTTTTGGATGTCAGGGTTCAGCCAGATCAAAAGAACCGTCGCACCAGCAATGGCGGATACTGCAGGCACCAGGTCTACCCTCTCTCCGAGGACAAATCCAACGAACACCATAATAAAAACAACCAACGATTTCCAAAGATCGCCTTTGTTTTCTATCCTGGCGTTCTGTTCCAATTTTGAATTCAGGTTTGGCGAGATGCCCCCACCACGTTTTTTGAATTCTTTTCGATAATGGTAGAGCACATAAGCTCCCATTACAACCAGGGCTAACATCACGCCCAGCGTTTGATTGACCAGGAAATCATTGAATCCAATGCCCGCATAAGCACCAATTAAGATGTTGGTGGGTGTACCTACCAGGGTGGTTATCCCACCAACATTGGATGCCAACACCTCCGGGATAATCAGAGACAATGGATTGATGCCCAGAGCCATACCGATCTGAAGGCTGATCGGGACCATCAATAACATGGTGGTGAAGTTATCCAGCAAAGCTGAGGCGACCACGGTAATCGCCATCAGGATCAACACCAGCAGCCAGCTTCTCCCCCGACTCAAGCGGTAGGCCTGGAATGCCATCCACTGAAAGATGCCTGTCCCTTCGATTATAGCGATAATGATCATCATACCAATCAGCAAGAAGATGACTTCCCAGTCGATATATGCGATGGCTTGCTCAAAAGTATAAATCGTCAGATTTGGATAGTAAGCCCCACCAACATAAGAAACCAGAAGAAGCACTGAAAGCCCGGCCAGCGCAGCCGTGGCACTGTGCAGGAATTCGAACGCAATCAACAATAGAACTGCCAAAAAGACCGCTGCGGCAATCCAAAAGCTGATATCGATCTTGCGCTTCAGTTCCATCGCTTCAACGCGATAAAGACCTGAGTCGCTGAGATCTGCCAGGTCTGTCTGATTCAATAAAGCGGTTTGGGAAATGTAGTGGGGTCGTTCAATCTGAATCTCCAGGTTTTCATTTGGAACACTGTCCAATTCTAGCGACCAGGTCCCGTCGCTGCGGCTCTCGGTCTCGGATAGTGGCTCTTCACTCTCCGGTATGGTGGCCGTGATATTCGCCCCTACAACTGGCTCGTCCAGACTGTCTGTTAACTCTCCACTGATAATGAAACTGCTCACCTGAATCGCATGGCCTGGTTGCACAAATACTTCGACACATAAGACAATTAAGCAAAGTACCAATCCAACCTTGAAAAGCAGCTTTATAAATCCAGAATAATACTGTCTTCTCTTACCCCTTAGATTCACATACTTTCCTTTCTCCAGACATTATTGATGTTTACAAAAGAAGGTCAAGATATCGTCACTCTAAACGAAGCGAAGAGTCTCATTTTAGAAGATAAAGATCTTTCACGTTCTTCAACATGACATAACCAATTGATATGAATGTCAATAAGTTGGAACTTACGCAGTTCGCGAAAGGATACCGAAAATAA